>CAYPYR010000008.1:0-1950 GCA_964415095.1 uncultured Pseudomonadota bacterium
TTTTACTGATTTTATTATAAAAGATATAAAGTTACTTAATAAAAAACAAGGGCATTGTGTATATACAACAATGCCCTTGAGAAATATTATATCTTGAAAAAATACTTAGACGTCGAGATTGCGCACAAAGTGTGCTTGTTTCTCAATATACTCTTTACGATCTTCAACCGACTCACCCATAAGTGATGCAAACCATTGATCAGCAAGTACTGCATCTTCAATCGTTACTTGTAGCAATGTACGTTGCACGGGATCCATGGTTGTTTCCCATAGTTGCTCTGGGTTCATCTCTCCAAGACCTTTATAGCGTTGCAAGGTCATGAGCGATTTACCAAGCTTGAGAATCTCTTCCGAAAGCATGAGTACTCCAGTACCTTCTGCATGTTGCTCACGATCAATGAGTTGAAGATGCCAGTTAACCTTATCAAGCATATGTATCGGATGGTACAACTCAAGTAATTTAGTCGTTTCCACTAAATCAAAAAATGATAATGGCAATTCCCACTTTTTCTTTAACTGAGTAAAGGTAAGTGTCCCAACTGGCGCAGGATCAACTTCAAGTGCCATTTCAGCATTAACGTTTTCTTCAGGAATGCCGGAAATAGTGTAGTTAGTGAAGTAGCTGGTAAGTTTATTAACCATCTCTTGGTTCGAATATTTATTTCGTTCCCATTGTATTGATTGCAAGAATCCAACAACCTCATTTATTTGCGTGCGACCAAGCTCTAAATGACGACTCATCTTCTCAAGCGCATTTTCATAAGCAAACATACTGGAGAGAAGTTTTTGCAGATCTGCTCCGACAAATGTTTGTGTATCAATTGCAAGACTGGTATGTTGGGCCGCCCAATCAAATAAGAATGATTTGAACTCTGATTCATCACGCAGATAGCGTTCAGTACGACCAACTTTTACTTTATAAAGTGGTGGTTGCGCAATGTATAAATATCCTTTTTCTATCAATGGCACCATGTGACGGAAAAAGAAGGTGAGTAGTAATATACGAATATGTGAACCGTCGACGTCAGCATCCGTCATAATAATTATTTTATGATAGCGTACTTTATCTGAAGCAAAATCACTGTTGCCAACACCAGCACCAATAGCGGTAATCAAATCTTTAATTTCATTGTTGTTGAGCATTCTATCAAGACGTGCTTTTTCAACGTTGATAATTTTACCACGGATTGGTAATACTGCTTGAGTAAAACGATCACGTGCTTGTTTTGCAGAACCGCCAGCAGAATCTCCCTCAACGATATAAAGTTCAGTTGCGCTTGGGTTTTCTTCAGAACAATCAGCTAGTTTGCCGGGAAGAACTGATGATTCAAGAACTGTTTTGCGGCGCGTTAAATCACGTGCACGCTTTGCAGCATTACGTGCTTGTTGGGCAACGATCGCTTTTTGAAGAATCTTTTTAGCAATAGCTGGATTTTCTTCAAAGTATTGATCAAAGAATGCATAAAGCATGGAGTCAACGACACCTTTAACTTCAGCATTGCCCAATTTGGTTTTTGTCTGACCTTCAAATTGTGGTTCAGGGACTTTGATGCTGAGAACGCATACTAGGCCTTCACGCACGTCATCACTGGACAGATTGCCTTCTTTGAGCAAATTATATTTTTGGCCATAGCGGTTACAAATTTTAGTGAGTGCTGATTTAAAACCAGCTTCGTGGGTACCGCCTTCAATGGTTCTAATATTATTTACAAAGCTAAATGTCTGTTCTGCATAACCATCATTATATTGGCAAGCAAAATCAACTAGGTACGTGCCATCATCTTTGTGAAATGAGATTACTTCAGGAAATAACGGCGCTTTTTTAGCATTCACATGTTCTACGAATGAAACAATACCGCCTTCAAAATAGAATGAATGTTTCTCACCGGAGATTTCATCTTTGATATCAATACGAAGACCCTTATTAAGAAATGAGAGCTCGCGCATACG
>CAYPYR010000008.1:2050-31808 GCA_964415095.1 uncultured Pseudomonadota bacterium
CCGCCAGAATATTTATACGCTTCTTTGTCAAATTTACCGCCAGCATGCAATTTTGTAAAAACAACTTCGACTGCCGACATTTTTTCAGTGGGGTGCATATCAACGGGAATACCGCGGCCGTTATCTTCGACGGTGCAAGATCCATCTGTATTGAGTGTAATAGTTATATGATCACAATGTCCGGCGAGTGCTTCGTCAACAGAGTTATCTACAATTTCATATACGAGATGGTGTAATCCATTAATACTTGTAGAGCCGATGTACATAGCTGGTCGCTTGCGAACTGCTTCAAGACCTTCAAGTACTTTAATGGTTTTCGCACCATATTCAGGGTTAATTTTTTTTATTTTGTTTTCCATTCCCATCCTATATCTTCATCGAGTTTTCCACCGTTTTTGCTCGGTAATACAAAGTCGTTGATTTACGTCTGCCCCATTGCAATAGTATGTATTTTAGACAATATTTATAATTTTAGATGATTACCTGTAGCAAGTGCTACCTGCACGAGAGAAACTACTTTATGAATATAGCAAAAAAATCAGATATTTTCTACATGAAAAAAGCGCTCATGCAAGCTCGTGTAGCATTCAAGCATGATGAAGTACCAATTGGTGCAATAGTGGTTGATAAAGATGGTCAAATTATTGGCCGTGGTTACAATCGCACTGAGCATGATGGTTGTCAACTTGGGCATGCTGAAATTCGAGCAATACAAAAAGCGTGTAAAAAGATCGATGGTTGGCGTTTGGATGGATGCACTATTTACATATCACTTGAGCCATGTCTTATGTGTTTTGGACTTATTACATTGAGTCGTATTCGTCATATTGTATTTGGTTCTCGATCGCCACTATTCGGTTCTGGGCTTGACAATATGGATGGTTTTCCGTTATACAAGAAGGGCTTGGTGATTGTCGGCAATATTCTAGAACAAGATAGTGTGCAACTCTTACAACAATTTTTTAAAAAACGGCGAAGTGAAAAGGGCTGAGTATGAAGCATCGTGAAGAATTTTTGAAAGAAATGAAAGAGACATTGCTCGCAAAGCAGCGTGAGCTACAAGATTTGCTTACCAGTATTACCGAAGGTGGTGAGCAGGGGAATTCGGTCAAAGATAGCGCTGATGAAGCGTCATCTACCGTTATGAATCGCCTGCAAAGTTCATTGCAAGCAACTGAAGTGCAAGAAATGCGATTGATTGAAGAAGCGCTTGTCCGCATCGATAATGGAGAATATGGTATTTGCGTAAATTGTGGCGAGCCAATCGTTGCAAAACGGTTAGAATATTATCCCTATGCGGCGCGATGCATTTCTTGTCAGGAATTATTTGAAGGTTGATCATTATACGAATTTTACCGTTGGAATAATGATATATCCTGGTATACTAACATCTGATTACCTGTAATTAGAAGCCGGTGTAGCTCAGTGGTAGAGCAACTGATTCGTAATCAGTAGGCCGTCGGTTCAACTCCGATCACCGGCTCCAGAATTTCCCAAGCTCCTTTAAATACAGTTTGAATTTTCGATATAGGTGTTCAGGGCTGAAAGTCAGTATAAATCAGTATTTATGCATGAATACTATCCCTGGATCATAATCTGCTATATACTTTTGATAATGTCTCAAGTGAGTGTTTTAGCATTTATTTTTGACAACATCTCGGTTTTTTTATATCCTAAAAAAAATAAGATTTTTATTTATTCTTACAGTACTAGGTTTATGATTTCTTGATGCTTTTTGCATTAAGGATATAAGGTGTGAACAATTTATGGAGAATTCAAAAACAAAATTTCATGGCGTAGGTCGTCGTAAGTCCTCTGTTGCACGTGTCTGGCTTACACCAGGTGCTGGTGATGTTACTATTAACGGTCGATCTGCAAATGATTATTTCGATACTACTATTACTCGCGAGACCATTCAGACCCCATTTAAGGTAATTGGTCGTGGTGCTCAATTTAATATTGTAGTTAATGTTGTAGGTGGTGGTGTGGTAAGTCAAGCTGGCGCAGTACGTCTTGGTATTTCCCGTGCGTTACTTGCAAGCGATGAAACACTTAAGCCTCTTTTGAAAAAAAATGGTCTTCTCCATTGCGATGCACGTTTAAAAGAACGTAAAAAATACGGTCAACGCGGTGCGCGACGCAAATTCCAATTTGTTAAACGTTAATCTTTTGCCTTCAGGGGCATTCTTAAGATTATGAAGAAGTATAAGGGGTCTCTAGAAGACCCCTTATTTTTTTAGGAGAGTACTGATGTGTGGAATAACTGGATATGTTGGTAGCGGCAAATGCCGTTCATTTATCTTAGAAGGTTTGGCACGATTAGAATATCGTGGTTATGATTCTGCGGGCTTTGTCTGTCTTGATACAGACTATAAGCATCTACGTTATTTAAAAGCAACGGGTAAATTATCCCAACTCGTTGAAAAATTACAACATTATGACATAGATGGTACCGTCGGTATTGGACATACTCGATGGGCAACCCATGGCATAGCAAATGAAGAAAATGCGCATCCGCATTTTGATTGTCAGAAAAGTATCGGCATAGTCCATAATGGTATTATTGAAAATTATCATGTATTGCGAAAACAATTAATCGAGCAAGGACATGTTTTTCATTCGATGACTGATAGTGAAGTTATTGCTCACTTATTCGAATCAATTCTAAGTTTTAATCAATCTTTACATGGCGCATTGGTAGAATTAGTTGCTCAATTGCACGGAGCGTACGCACTTACCATGATTATGGAAGAGTATGCTGATCAATTGATTGTCGTGCGACGTAAATCACCACTTGCTATTGGCATCGGTGATGGTGAAAAATATATAGCATCAGATCCGCTGGTATTTTCTGATAAAACAAATAAGGTACTGTATTTACCGGAAAATAGTTTTGCAATTATAAAAAAAGATACAATTGCATTATATGACTTTTCAGGAAAATCGATTCCTCCTGCTTTGCAAACCATTGATATGCATTTTACCTCGATGGGAAAAGGGGAATTTTCGCATTTTATGCTCAAAGAGATATATGAGCAAAAACAGGCCATTGAACGTACCATTAATTTTTTTGCAACTCACGCACAGACACAAGAGGAGCCTGAAGGTGTAGTGCTTGATCGTGATGATATTTGGGAACAAATAGGATTAACCCTTGATGAGATTCGAGGCGTTGAGCATATCACCATGATTGCAGCAGGAACTTCATGGCATGCAGCGCGTATAGCGCAATTCTTTTTTGAAATGGTATGCAAAATTCCCGTACAAGTCTTTCTTGCATCAGAGTTTCGCTATATGCCTTTTTTCACTAAAAAGAATAGTGTGGTCTTAGTAATTTCTCAGTCAGGAGAAACGGCTGATACGCTTGAAGCGTTGCGCATGGTAAATGAATCAGCCATTCCCACTATTGTGCTTACCAATGTAGCATCAAGTACAATGGTACAAGAAGCAAATGGCTTTATGTTAATGCAGGCTGGTCCTGAAATTTCAGTTGGTTCTACTAAAGCATTTTCATGTCAACTTGCCTCGCTCTATTGGTTTGCGCATTGGATCGCATTGCAGCGAGGACAGATAACACGTGATCAGTTGCAACAAGCGCATGATGATTTGATTGTCGCGGCTGAAATTTTAGAACTTTCTATTGAACTTTATAAGCGGGATATCACGCACGGGCTTGCACAATATTATGCGCAATTTGATCGCTGCATATTTTTAGGCCGACATGTATCGTATCCATTTGCAATGGAAGCTGCGCTCAAACTCAAAGAAATAGCATATGTGTTTGCGCAATCATATCCGGCTGGAGAGCTCAAGCATGGACCACTTGCGCTTATTGATGCAAAAACGCCCATAATATTATTTTCATCGTTGGATGAATTGATTTACCAGAAGCTACTTGCTAATGCACAAGAAGTTAAAGCGAGATCCGGGCATTTATTAGTTTTTGCATTTGAAGGTCAAGATGAGTTGATTAATCTTGCAGATAATGTCTTTGTTATTCCGCGGGTTAAACCGTTACTTGCACCACTTGCAATGAGTGGGCTTATGCAATTCTGGGTTTACCAGATAGCATTGGTGCTTAATTTGCCCATTGATAAACCGCGTAATTTAGCAAAATCAGTTACTGTAGAATAATATTTTAGATCCGTTCGTACCCATTCGACTCCGCTCAGGACGAACGGATCTAAAACTTCTAGTCTTCAGGAAAAAGATTAAGTAATTCATACACGTTACGAAAACTCATAATCTTGCATGATGTTTGTAGTTGTTGTGATCGTGCGGTAATAATAGTCGAAAGACCAAATTTTTCAGCTTCACGTGCGCGTATCCCAACCTGATTGATTGGTTTTACTTGACCAGTGAGCGAAAGTTCCGCCATTGAAATTGAGCGTTCAGGAAGTGGTTTTTGGAAATAGCTTGAAAGAAGGGCCAGTGCTATTCCAAGATCAATGCCACTTTCTTTAATTTTAAAATTACCACTCACTTTAAAAAAGATATCGTGGCTTGAGAGCTTGACGTGCAAATATTTTTCTAAAATAGCAGCAATAAGTACCACACGCTTTGGGTCAATCCCCGTTACAACGCGTTGTGGCATACCAAATTTTGATGCAACGCAGAGCGCTTGCAGTTCGACAAGAATTGGTCTAGTGCCTTCTATTGACGTGACGAGAGATGCGCCGGGAACTTGCGCACTATCAGCAAGCAATAATTTATTGATATCGCGTACTTCGCGCATGCCATCTTCTTCCATCTCAAAAAAACCGGTTTCATGAATAGTCCCAAAACGGTTTTTAACTGAGCGTAAAATTCGCGTTTGCCAGCGATCTTCTCCTTGCAGATAAAAAACACCGTCAACCATATGTTCAAGTATTTTAGGTCCTGCCATATGGCCATCCTTAGTGATATGACCGGTAGTCAGTACCGCGATGGTATGTTCTTTCGCAAGACGCATCAAATGAAATGCCGCTTCGCGCAATTGTGCAATGCTGCCCGGTATGACATGTTCATCAGAAAGAAAACAATTTTGAATTGAATCAAGAATGATTAAATCCGGTTTCTCCTCTTGCGCGCAGGCAATAATTTGTGCAAGCGACGATATATCTGAAAGCAATAATTGCGAATTGGTACAACCAATCCGTGATGCGCGATTTTTTACTTGAGCAAGTGATTCTTCTGATGAAAAGTAAAAAACACGGTGTGATGTGCTTAATATATGGGCAACATGGAGCAGCAAGGTAGATTTTCCAATACCAGGATCTCCCGTAAGCATCAGAAATGATCCCGGTAAGATGCCGCCACCCATCACACGATCCCATTCTTCTATTCCGGTACACATGCGTGCAGCTTCAGCGGTAGAAATATCTTCGAGCTTGCGCAATTGAGGTGCAGTGCTCTTTAATGAACGTGATTGCTGATTTGTACCAGATGCAACCTGTTGTTCTTCCATCGTATTCCACTCTTGGCAACCAGGGCAACAACCAACCCATTTAGGTACCGAATGACGACAGAGTCCACAAACAAATGAGATGCGTATTTTTGCCATAATAAGTTATACGTTAAGTGATGATAAAACGCGCTTATGATCTTTATAGTCTATAACAAAACAATCACGACAACGCGCTTCATAATATTCACTAGCACCGACCATAATTACTGGATCATTATAACGCGCAGGTTCTCCATTAATTAACCGTTGCGTGTGGTAGGCATCTTTACCGCAGAGCACGCAAATTGCTTTAAGTTTTGTAACAGAATCTGCAATTGCTAGTAAGAGCGGAACAATTCCAAATGGCTCACCACGAAAATCAAGATCAAGACCGGCTACGAGCACTCGTTTGCCGTTATCGATTAATGTGCAGATGATATTAATAATTTCTTTAGGGAAAAATTGAATTTCATCAATGCCAATTACGTCAATTGATTCATCAACTAGTTCCAGAATTTTTAAAAAACTCGTCGGATGATTGTCTATGGGGCATGCTTCTCGCATTTGTCCATTATGTGAGACAATTGAAGCGTAACTTTTTCGATCATCAATATGGTGTTTAATAGTGAGTACGCGTTGTTTTGCGTATTCAGCTCGTTTAAGGCGTCGCATGAGTTCTTCAGTTTTTCCCGAGAACATAGAACCACAAACTACTTCGAGCGATCCTTGTTTCATGATAATAATCTTTCGCTAGATATTTTTGGCATCGATATTAAAAAATAGTGGTATAAGTGTAGCAGGAATCATGATTTTGTATAAGCCCACACAGTACCTAATCCACCCATCACCAAACCACCACTTACCAATATAAGTGATTTTGCAGATGGTATATATGACGATGTTGTTTGCGGTAAATAACGAGTACACCATTGATCAAGACAGGTTTTAAATTGAACCAAGATAGTATCAGGTTCATTAAAAGTCTCGATTGTATGATTGCTCAACATCATCTCCAGTCTATTGCAACATTGTTCTGTGATAGTAGCAATTTTTTCGCTCGATACGGTTTTTGAAAGACTTATACGTGACATCTCAAGTAATATTTCAATAACAAATCCTTGGAATGGATAATAACTATGGTCTTCTCTAGATACTTCTGCATAAAAAAGCTGGTTGATTAGTTCCGTGAAGATGCGATAACCATCACTAAGATCGTTAAAGCGAGCATATTCGTCGCGCACATGTATGTCGACTAACTGACGTATGTTCACATAATAGTTAGCAAGTCCTGAGCGAATTTTCTTTAACGTTACTTTCGAAATATTTTTTGATTCTTGAGAGATTTGTTCAAGAATTTTTATGGTATAAATAATTTCTTTGAGATTGGAAATATTTGTAGGGATTTCAAGTGTTACATTAGATTCTGGATTAGCTTGTATAGTTATGAGATTACGGCAAAAGTTTTGTGTTGTTTTAAGTAAAAACTTTTTTTCAAGTTGAGGATTTACGGTTGTTATAGCGCAACAAAGTAGAATAATAATACGATAAAGCATAATGTTTTTATTTCTAACCAATTAATGTTTGAGCGTGTGCTATTGCTTTTTTAAGATCAGCGGGCGTATCTATGGCAATAGGTTCCAGATCAGTTTCGTGAAGTCGAATTTTCATGCCATAAAATAAAAAACGGAGTTGTTCAAGTTGTTCTGCTTGTTCTATTTCACACGTCGGTAGTGATGCGATTTGTTTTAGTGCCTGAGTCGTGTATGCATAAATACCGATATGTTTATAATAAGTAATTGGCTCGTATTCAACATGCGTATCACGAATGAGTGGTATTTGACTGCGAGAAAAATAGAGCGCATTGCCATAAGCATCTGCTACTACTTTTGCAACATTGGGTGCGGTGATTTCAGCCGGATTCGTGATTTGTTTTTTTAACGTCCACAGTTGTGTGTCGTGGTGCGTAGAAGATTGTAATAACGCATCGATCATTGATCGCGTAATAAACGGTTCATCACACTGCCAATTAACCCAAATATCAGCGTCAATCATGCCAGATTTCATGACATTAATAATGCGTTCTGTACCAGAATTACACGTCGTTGGTGTCATAATATATCTACCACCAAATTGTTCAACCACCGCTGCAGTTTCAAACGAGTCAATAGCAAGATAAATCTCATCAAATGTATTGGTCGCGTGTGCAGCTTCCCATGTCCATTGAATGAGTGGCTTGCCATGCAGATCAGCAATAATTTTTTTGGGAAAGCGTGAAGATTGTAATCGTGCGGGGATTATGCAGACAATTTTTTGTTTATTCATATGATATATTTTATTTTTTCGATTGCGTGAGGACAGTGACAAACGGTTCATTGGCACGTTTTTCGAGTGTCGTGATTAATTTTTTAAATTTTTGAGCAACTTCTTGGGTGGTTTGAGTAAGGCCATTTGGCCCGTTACATGCTTCTGCGACTTGATCAACTGACTGCGCGATTCCCTTATCGCCATTTAAAAAATGTTCTATGGAATGTGTGAATGATTGAATTGATGCTTCAATCGTCGCAATCAAATTTGTTTTCTGAAGTTGCAATGTTTTATTAGCAGTGTAAGCACCATATACTAGCACAAAAATACCAACAGTTATTGCAATTTTGCTTGCAATATTGCTGATGTCATAGAGTTGTTGCATGAAGGTTGGGTGCATAAAAAATGATGGATCATATGGCTTGAGATGCCAAATAATTATGCTGAGTGCTTGAGCAACATTTTGATAAGAACATGCAGGTTCAGTTGTGCAAAATTCATCAAGATATGTTTTAAATAATGCGAGAAGCTTGGTGTATGTTTGTTTTTTATGAGCAATAGTATGCGGTGCGATTTTAAATTTATAAAATTCTAATAATGCAACTAATGTTGGGAATTTTAGTTTTGGTAGAGCATTGAGCGCTTTTAAGGTTGTACAAATATGTACAAGATCTTGTGATGAAATGCTATGTTGTAATTCATAAAAATACAGTGTAGTGAGATTGGTATAGATATTTACTTGCAATAGCTCATGCAGTGCATTATATTCCGGTTTTGCATGATTATAGAGTAAGTCTAAAGAAACAATCAGTGTATCGATGATGGCAATACGTTCATCTGGTGCATGCTCAAATATAGTACTAAATTTTTGAAAAATGTTTTCGATATCAGTGATTTGATGTTTATCACAAGAAATATTATGAGATTTTGTGGTAGGCAGGCCTATTATGATTACAAATATTAAAGAGAATAAATATCTTGTATAGTTCATGCGCAATTCCCTAAAATTTTTTTAATGTACTTACCTGCGAATTTAATTATGCTATATTTTATTTCTTTGCGCAAACAGTACGTCATGGTTAATTTTTAATGTAGGTATTACGAATGTCTGAAGAATTTTTGCTTGTTGAGCATGCATCACCGTTGCATGGTACCTTAAATGTTTCTGGTGCGAAAAATGCAGCGCTTTGTATTATGGCGTCATTGATATTAGCCCGCGGTAAATCGATTATTCGCAATATACCTGCATCAGCAGATGTGCGTCAAATGATCGCATTATTGCAAGATCTCGGTGCTGACGTAATGTATGATGCAATTGGGCAATGTCTAGAAGTATCGACTGATTCAATTTGCAATGTTACGGTTCGTGCAGATATCATGGGAAAAATGCGTGCATCAATTTTAGTCATGGGCCCACTGCTTGCACGATATCAGGCGGCCCAGGTGCCATTTCCAGGAGGATGTGATCTCACGCAAGATCGTCGGCCAATTGATTATCACTTGTACGCCCTGCGTAAATTGGGTGTACAGATTATTGAATCTGCGCACAATATGGAAGCAACGTATATGTCACGTGGACAGCCTGATCATGTGCGGGTAGTCCTTGATTATCCTTCAGTTGGTGCAACAGAGAATGTTTTAATGTTTGCAGCGCTTGGTGCGCGAACTATCACGTTGGTAAATGCGGCACTTGAACCAGAAGTGCTTGATCTTATTACGGTATTGCGAAAGATGGGTGCATCAATTATATGCGAGCCCGGAGCGGTGATACATATTGTCGGTGTCGCAGAATTACATGCTCTTGATCATGAAATTATTACTGATCGTCTCGAAGCAGGAAGCCTGCTCCTTGCGGCGGCAATAACCAAAGGATCCATTACACTACCGAATGCACAAGCGTGGCATTTGGATGCGTTTTTAGAAAAATTACGCTATATGGGTCACCATGTCGAAACTGGTACTCACGGAATCGGTATTCGATTGATCGCTACTAAAAATCCACAAGCAGTTTCATTTAAAACTGGTCCTTATCCAAGTTTCCCCACTGATTTGCAAGCGCCGATGATGGCGGCTCAGGCTGTTGCGCTTGGAGTGAGTGTGATAGAGGAGACCGTATTTGATAAGCGCTATACGCATATATCAGAATTGAAAAAATTAGGAGCATCTATCTCCTGTGATGGAACAAAAGCATATATCACGGGCGTAGATACATTGAACGGTACTTTGTTAGTAGCGGGAAATATTCGCGCAAGTTGTGCCTTGGTAATCGCAGGGTTAGCTGCGCATGGTCAAACAGCAGTTTTCGGCCTGCATCATTGGCGTCGTGGTTATGATAATCTTGAAGGCAAGCTCAAATCGCTTGGTGCAATTATTACTATTGAGCGAGAGCTCGATATACTGCCCGAAACATTGATTGAACAGTCGAGTATATAAAATAGTAATGATTAACTAAAATTTGCTGTGAGTTCTGCAAGTTCTTTAGTAATCAATGCTTGACGAGATTTGTTATAATCAAGTGTCAACTTATCCAGCATTTTTTCAGCATTGCTTGTAGCATTATCCATAGCGATAAATCGAGCAGCTTGTTCTGATAATAATGATTGATACAGTATTGTGTGAATACTTGTTTTAAGATACATATTTGCTAGATGATCTAATATATGTTCTGGTGATTGCTCCCAAATAAGATCATCAAAATTTTGCACGATTGCTTGCGAGGAAATTCCTGATGGATTTTCAGTTAGCACAGACAAATCAAGAGGAGCCAAATTGGTTTTCTGAGGTTGCTGCAGAAAGAAATTTCTAAAAAAATTACTAAAAATAGTAATAGATGAAAAATTTGTATCGAGTATATTCTGCATTATGGCATTAGCAATTGTGGGGAGATTTTGTACACCAAAAGAGTCATAATGAGCAATAGTTGACTGTGGATATTGTTCATTTATCAGAGCTGCTGCTTTATGTCCGACCGTGATAAAATAAGGTTTCTGGTGTTCTTCAATAAAGCAAAACCGTTGAAAAAATTTGATAAGATTATAATTAAACCCGCCACAAAGTCCTTTCGAGGAACTAATTACAATAATGAGCGGGGAAGTGTTTAATACATCGTTTGGTGTTAAAAGTTCATGTTGCCAGTTAGGTGCGTAGGGAGCAATGGAAGTCAGTAATGACTCAACTGCATTTTTATAATAAAGTAAAGGTCGAGCACCTTTTTCAAGTTGCCCATATTGTGACATTGCTATAAGGCGCATAGCGTAGGTGATTTTTTTGGTTTTTTCAACCGATTTGATCGTGCGACGGAGCCTTATTAATTGAGACATGCAAATCCTTTACCATGCTTGTATCATCCGAGTATATTAATAATAATAAGATTACGAGGTAATTAAAAAAAATGCCAGAATTTACGTTATGATAATAGTAATCGATGGTTACAACTTATTACATGCTATTTTTACGAGCCATAGAGGTAAATTTGATCGTGAGCGTATTCAATTAGTACGCCAGCTTTCTTATTATCAACGTCAAAAAAACCATGAAATAATTCTGGTATTTGATGGTGGGCTGTTCTCGCATGCAACGCGTGAGGTTCGTTCTGGTATTGTAGTAATCTATTCTGGTCAGCGAGAATCTGCCGATGAATGGATCGTAGATTATATTGCACGCCACAAAGGAAAAGAAATATTACTGGTAACCCGTGACCGTAATCTCATAGCTCAGTCAACGTTGCCTGGGGTAGATGTCATTGATGTCGTTGAATTTTATAATATCGTTAATAATGTCATGCTTGAAAATGCAGTTGCCGTAATTTCAGAGAAAAAATCAATGTCGTCCGAGGACAATATTATCAAGTTTATGCATGAAGACGAATTTCATGATGAGTCTATGCAAAGAGCGATTGATACTCTTATGGCACAAGCGCAGGTTTCTGATATACTGAAAAAAGAAGAGCCCGAAGGCATAAAGCGACATAAAAAATCGATGATGCCAACAAAACATGAAAAAAAATTACGCAAAAAGATCAATAAGCTTTAAGATATGAAACAGAACTATAGTCTTGAGAATACGTTAGAAGTTGTTACGAATATCATAGTGCCGCGTTTAAGACAATTTCGCATATTTACCTTGCAGGGACCACTTGGCGCCGGAAAAACTACGTTAATTCGTACATTGCTTGGTTATCGTGGTGTTACTACACCAATTACGAGTCCAACATTTAGTTATGTTAATACCTACGAAGATCAAGAAGGTATTGTATGGTATCATTTTGATTTATATCGTATTCAGTCAGTAGATCAATTCATTAATGCAGGATTTATTGAATATCTTGCAGATGAAACGAGTTATTGTCTTATTGAGTGGCCACAAGTAATAGAAAGCATCCTAAAATCAGCGCTTTTTAACACAGCAACGTGCTCTCTATCGATTAATTATATTGATGATCAAATTCATGAGCGCGAGCTTATTGTAGAGCCATAAGCATATAAAAGCGTTTTTTTTTACAATTTGGTTGCAATCTTTCATAATATATTTATCATTAATTGCTGATATGCTACATATACCACATTGAAATTATTGATGTTTGGGGGAGGTGCCCGAGTGGTTAAAGGGGACGGACTGTAAATCCGTTGGTTATGCCTACACAGGTTCGAATCCTGTTCTCCCCACCATAAGCGCGGGAATAGCTCAATTGGCTAGAGCGACAGCCTTCCAAGCTGTAGGTTGCGGGTTCGAGTCCCGTTTCCCGCTCCAGTTGCAAAAATAACCATGCTGGCATAGCTCAGTGGTAGAGCAGCTGATTTGTAATCAGCAGGTCGCAGGTTCAAATCCTGTTGCCAGCTCCAAGTTCGCTCGGTGGTAAGATGTGATTTAAACAAAATAAAGTGTAGAAGCTATTGTTTTTTTGCGTATTTTGTTTACAATTATTTCATTGTTATCACCACTGTGAGCATTTATGGTATATGTAATGCTTCAAATTTTGAATAAGCCCCATATAAGGCTTGTATGAGGTGCCCACGTAGCTCAGTCGGTAGAGCACTCCCATGGTAAGGGAGAGGTCACCGGTTCAAATCCGGTCGCGGGCTCCAAATGTAACGCTTTTATAAAAAATAAAGAGTTTATACTATGGCAAAAGATAGAGTTATTGTACATTTAGAGTGCACCGAATGTCGTATGCGCAATTATAGTAAACGTGTTGCTAAGAAGCGTACGTGGGGTAAATTGTCATTGAGCAAATATTGCTCGAAGTGCCGCGCGCACCATCTTCATAAAGAAACAAAATAGGGTAGGTTGAAGGCCAGTAGCTCGAATGGTAGAGCGGCAGACTCCAAATCTGCGGGTTGGGGGTTCGAGTCCCTCCTGGCCTGTAAAAGTCCATAGGGAACATCGTGAACAAAATACTTACTTTCTTAAACGAAGTAGCCGTAGAGGTTCATAAAATAACTTGGCCAAAAAGAGAGGAACTCATAGGGTCTACTATTATAGTCTTTGTGTTTGTGGCTTTTTTTGCCATTATTTTAGGTTTAATGGATTTTACATTTTCTTCTCTCATCCAAAAACTTATTGCATGGGCCGGTGGTTTCTAAACGATTTAAATGAACATGAATAGGCAGTGATATCGCTATGAAAAATGTTAAGCGCTGGTACGTTGTTCAAGTGTACACAGGATATGAGGATGCAGTAAAAGCAGACCTCGAAAAAGCTATTATGGCGGAAGGCGCACAAGATCTTTTTGGACAAGTTCTCGTGCCAACAGGAGAAGCTTCTTCCTTTGATGAAGAATCGAAGAAGGAGAAGATATTTCCAGGGTATGTGTTGGTTCAAATGGAAATGTCGGGGGAGTCATTTCGCATTGTAAATTCAGTTCCACGAGTAGCAAAATTTCTAGGTGGAAATGTGCCAGTACCTATGTCTGATAGGGAAGTTGGGCGTATTTTTGCACAAATGAGTGGGAAACTTGCTGCATCTCCTGAAAAAATACCATTTGTGGTGGGTAATGAAATAACTATTACCAGTGGGCCGTTTGCAGGTTTTGTTGGAATTGTTGATGGCATTGATGAAGATCGTAAAAAAATCACGGTGAATGTCAGCATCTTTGGTCGACTTACTCCGGTAGAGTTAGGATTTGAACAGGTAGAAAAATAGCGCTTTGTTGAAACACTGCATAGCTAGTTAGGTATAGAATGGCAAAAAAAATTAAAACTAAGATCCGCTTGCATATTCAAGGTGGATCTGCAACTCCAGCGCCACCAGTAGGATCATCCCTGGGTCAGCATGGTGTAAATATCATGGAATTTTGTAAGCAATTTAATGCTGCAACTGCAAGTCGTAAAGGCGAAACAGTTCCTGTATTGATTACCGTCTACATTGATAAAACATTTGATTTTATCACAAAAACATCCCCGGTTTCTGAACTGATTCGAAAAAAGGTTAATCTTCAAAAAGGAGCATCAGCTCCTGGCAAAGAAATAGTTGGTAGAATTCGCTGGGCCGATATCGAAGAGATAGCCAAGGTTAAGCTTCCTGATCTCAATGCGGTCAATCTTGAAGCGGCAAAGAAAACGGTTGCCGGTAGTGCAAGAAGCATGGGGCTTGAAGTCGTCGATTAATTATTGGTTAGATTTTTGAATGAGTGGATAATCACATGTATAAGGTAGGAAAAAAACATCGTCAAGCTAAGGATCTTGTTGGTTCAGCTACGAATCGTAGCTGGAAAGAAGGTCTTGAGATTGTCGCTAAAACAGCTCATGCTAATTTTGATGAGTCAGTTGATGTTGATATAGTCCTCGGTATTGATCCTTCAAAAGGTGAGCAAGTTGTTCGCGGATCTGTTTTGTTGCCTCATGGCACCGGAAAAAAGGTTCGGGTACTTGCATTCGCTAAAGGTGAACATGCTGAACAGGCTGAAGCAGCAGGCGCTGATTTCATAGGATTAGAAGATCTTATAGAGAAAATTTTAGGCGGGTGGATGGATTTCGATGTTGCAGTAGCAACCCCTGACCTAATGGGAAAAGTTGGTAAAGTAGCTAAATTGCTCGGGCCACATGGTTTGTTGCCTAATGCAAAAGTAGGAACAGTGACTTTTGATATTGGTTCAATTGTTAAAGAAATCAAGCAAGGTCGCGTTTCTTTTAAAAATGATAAGGGTGGGGTTCTCCACGCTTCATTTGGTAAAGTATCGTTAGGAGCTGATAAGTTAGTTGATAATTTGTCAGCATTGGTAAAAGCGCTTCTAGCAAGTAAGCCTCCTACGGCCAAAGGAAAGTTTATCCGTAAAGTTACGGTATCTTCGACTATGGGTGTAGGTGTATCATTAAATCCAGATGTAGCTGCCTAATGTGCAGTTTACGTTTGAGGAGGAATGCATCATGAATCGTCAGCAAAAAGAACATGAAGTAGGTGAGCTTAAGCAATTGCTCCATGATGCTAAGGCAACTTTCTTAGTGCAATATCAAGGGCTTAATGTACCGCAAGTATTTGCATTACGTAGCAAGTTACGTGGAGATAATGGTGTATTTCGCGTATCAAAAGCTCGTTTAATGAAAATAGCAGCCAATGACTCATTTAATGAATCATTTATGTCTCAGTTCAAAGGACAAGTTGCTTTGGTGTTTGCACTTGAAGATGTTCCTGCAGTTGCAAAAAAAATTGTTGAATTTTCAAAAGAACACGATGCGCTCAAAGTAGTGTCTGGCTATTTTGAGTCAAAAGCACTTTCGCGCGATGAAGTTATATATTTAGCTTCTATTCCTTCACGCGAAGTATTGCTTGCACAATTGTGTGGAGTTATGCAGGCGCCACTTGTTGGTTTTGCGCGTGTTTTACAAGCGCCTCTCGTGCAATTGGTTCTATTGCTCAAAGCACTTGAAGATAAACAAGGGCAAGAGCACGTCGAATAAATCGATGAAATTAAAGTATGTTTTAAAGTATGTTTAAATAGTGTGCCAGGGAGGTTTCAATGGCTTCTAGGATTATCGAAGAAATAAGCAAATTATCAGTTCTTGAGATTGCAGCATTAATCAAAGAGTTTGAAGTAACTTTTGGTGTGTCAGCAGCAGCGCCTGTAGCAGCAGCAGCTGTAGCAGCAGCGCCTGCAGCAGCTCAAGAAGAAAAAACAGCGTTCAAAGTTACTTTGAAGACTGCTGGTGATGATAAGATCAAAACCATTAAGGCTTTGCGTGAAGTTTCCCCAACATTGTCGCTGAAAGATGCAAAAGACAAAGTTGAAGGTGTACCATGCGTGATTGCTGAATCTGCATCAAAAGATGACGCTAAGAAAATGAAAGAAAAACTCGAAGCTGCTGGAGCATCGGTAGAGCTTTCATAATTTTTACCCAAGATAGTAAGCTTCATAACTTATTATCTTGGGTATTATGTTTATTAAATTCTGAAAAAAAACCTGTAGAAGAACGTGCGCGTTTACTGGTAGGAGCGGCTGAATGTCTCGATTTTTAAGAGGTAAAGGTTGTATTAGGAAAAATTTTGGAAGACTGCAAGAGGCAGTATCTTTGCCTGACCTTATTGAGGTGCAATCAAAATCATTTAATGATTTTGTTCAACTGGATTGCTTACCTTCAGAGCGTCGGCTTGTTGGTTTAGAAAAAGTTTTTCGCGATATCTTCCCTATAGAACATAACGAACGTATTGCGTTAGAATATGTTAGTTACGAGTTAGGAAATTGGGCATGTGCTTGTGGACAATTAACGGGTCTTATCAATCGCTATAGATGGCATTGTGATGCTTGTAAAAAGTCAGGCACCGATCGTCTTGATAGCGAAGGCACTTGTCCGTCATGTAAGAAGCATGCCGCTTCATATGTTTTATGTAAAAAATGTCTTTCACGTGTTGTTGTATCGATAGATATGACTGCTGATGAATGTCGTTATAGTGGTAAGACTTATTCTATGCCGCTTAAGGTCAAAGTTCAGCTTACTACGTGGGATATTGATCCGAAAACTGAAGAGCGCGTAGTTCGGGATATCAAAGAGCAGGAAGTCTTTTTCTGTGAATTGCCCGTAATGGTGGATCTCTATGAATCAAATGATGGAAAATTTTATTTAGGTAACCGAGGCACTTTCTTAATAAATGGTGTTGATCGTGTCGTTGTAAGTCAGATGCATAGATCGCCTGGCGTTGTGTTTACGTTATCACGTAAGACAAAAGATTTTAGAGGAAATCCATACCATATTGCTCGTATTATTCCCGCACGTGGTTCATGGTTAGATTTTGAATTTGATAACAACGATATCCTTTGGGTTCGTATAGATAAGAAAAAGAAAATTTTAGCAACGACTTTTCTTCAAGCGCTTGGTCTTGAGCGTGATGAAATTCTTCCTTATTTTTATAATTTTGAAGATATCAAAGTTGCAGATGGAGAGTTTTATAAAATTGTTGATGAACATTTAATTGGTTCACGTCTTGAAGCTGGTGCTTTAGTTGCAGATTTAGATGCGCTGTTTCCGGTCGGAATGCGTATTACTAAAGATGTAGTTGATGCATTAAAAAAAAGAAAAATTTCATTACTTACGGTTCGTCGTGCAACATTAGTTAATCGTGTGCTCATGAATGACGTTGTTGATGAAGAAACGGGTGAGATTCTTGCAGAACAAGGGCAAGTTCTTACTGAAGGCTTACTTGATACTATTGCACAAGCGCATATTAAATCGCTTCGTGTTATTCAATCTGCTGGTTATGTGTTTCAACCAACGATTGCGTTGACGTTGGCGCAAGATAGCGCATTGAGTCATCAAGATGCCGTACGTGAAGTATGCTCTAAGTTACGTCCTGGTGATGTTGCTGAGTTTCCTGCTATGGAAGAATATATAAATAATTTATTTTTCCATCCTCGTTTTTATGATCTAAGTCGTCTTGGTCGCATTAGAACTAATCGTAAGCTCAACTTAGCCATAGATGAATCTATCACGACGTTAACACGTGAAGATATTCTTGCAACAATCAAATATTTAGTAAACCTTAAAGAACGCGGTGAAGGCGAACTGGATGATATCGATCATTTAGGTAATCGTTGTGTTCGTTTAGTTGGTGAATTGTTGCAAAGTCAGGTGTATGTTGGTTTTGCACGTATTGAACGTATTGTTCGTGAACGATTTAGATTACAAGAGCATCATGCTACATTGATGCCGTATGATTTCTTAAACGTGAAGCCATTGACCGCTGTTTTGCGCGAGTTTTTTGGAACGGGTCAATTATCTCAATTTATGGATCAAACTAACCCGCTTTCTGAAATTGCGCATAAACGTCGTCTTTCAGCGCTCGGGCCTGGCGGTATTACTCGTGATCGTGCAACGTTTGAAGTGCGTGATGTTCATACATCGCACTATGGCCGTATTTGTCCAATTGAAACACCTGAAGGACAAAATATTGGTCTGATATCTTCTCTTTCGACCTATGCTCGTGTAAACGATTTAGGCTTCATTGAAGCTACCTATCGACCAGTTAAAGATGGGCATGTACAAAATGATGTCGTTTGTTTAAACGCATTTGAAGAAGAAGATGAATATATCGCACAAGCAACCGTCCCGGTCGATAAAAAAGGTAATTTAATTAAAGGAATTGTGCTTGCCCGTAAAAATGGTGACATTGTTCCGGTAGAATCTAGTAAAATTAATTATGTAGATGCATCGCCAAAACAGTTGTTCTCCGTTGCAACAGCCTTAATTCCATTTTTAGAGCATGATGACGTTACTCGTGCGCTTATGGGTTCTAACATGCAACGTCAAGCAGTACCATTAGTAAAGTGTGAACCGCCATTATTAGGAACTGGTATCGAATATGAACTAGGATCTATTGAAGGTGGTGTTATTACCTCTAAAAATGATGGTGTTGTTGAGTATGTTACTGCAGATAAAATTGTAGTACGACTTGATGAAGAACCAGGCAAAGAAAAAGAATGGTTTGGTAAACCGCTTGAAATTTATACCTTAAAAAAATATGGTCGTTCAAACCATAACACATGGATTCATCAGAAGCCTATTGTGCGTGCTGGTGATCGTGTTAAAAAGGGTGATATTATTTCAGACGGACCTGCTATTGTAAATGGTGAACTTTCACTGGGTGCAAACGTTCTTGTGGCGTATATGCCATGGCGTGGTTACAACTTTGAAGATGCTATTGTATTAAGCAAACGTCTTGTTTCTGATGATGTGTATACATCTATTCACGTTGAAGAGTTCTCCGTAGAAGCTCGTGATACTAAATTAGGACCAGAGGAAATTACGCGTGATATACCTAATGTAAGTGAAAAAGCATTAGAGGCGCTTGATGAGGACGGTATCGTTCGCATCGGAACTCGCGTGAAGCCTGGCGATATTTTAGTTGGTAAAGTTACACTCAAAGGTGATGTTCAGTATTCACCAGAAGAAAAGCTTCTGCGTGCTATATTTGGCGAAAAATCTCGTGAAGTACGTGATACATCA
Source organism: uncultured Pseudomonadota bacterium (assembly GCA_964415095.1). Lineage (GTDB taxonomy): Bacteria > Babelota > Babeliae > Babelales > UBA12411 > CAYPYR01. The sequence goes on from CAYPYR010000008.1 coordinate 21,212, forward strand.
TTGCGTGTACCACCAGGGATTGAAGCCACCGTCGTAGATGTAAAAGTCTTTTCACGAAGTGGTATTCGTAAAGATAAGCGCTATAAAGATTACGTGAAACAAGAAACTGAAAAAGTTGAACGTGATTTTGTACATTACACGTCAGTGCTTCGTGATGGTACTCAAGAAAAAGTATTAGAATTATTGCATAAAAATATGTCTGATGCTCAAATTGCTAAGCTTAAAGCACAAACATATGAAGATATTATTGCAGCAGGATTGAAAGATAAAACTGCAACGGCTGCGGTAAAGACACTTGTTGAAATGCTTGAAAACCAAGTTCATGTGCTTATTGCTCGTAAAGAACGACAAATTAGTAAATTGAAAAAAGGTGATGAGCTACCAAGTGGTGTTATCAAAATGGTTCGTATTTATCTTGCGATGAAACGTCTTGTTTCAGTTGGAGATAAGATGGCTGGACGTCACGGAAATAAAGGTGTGGTGTCTCGCATTGTTGACATCGAAGATATGCCATATCTTGCGGATGGTACACCAGTTGATGTGGTTCTTAATCCACTTGGTGTTCCTGGACGTATGAATATTGGCCAAATCTTAGAAACCGTGCTTGGCATGGCTGGTAAAACGCTTGGTGCAGGAATGGTGGAAACACTTAAAAAGAATTCCTATCAAGAAGTAAAACAAAGTCTTGCACAGTGGTTTGGTGTTGATCTTATCAATAGCATTGAAAAAGATCATGGCGAAGAAGCGATTTATGAACTCGCACATGAATCAGCAGAACATGGATTTGCAATGCAAACTCCTATTTTTGATGGTGCAAGTTACGAAGAAGATATTCAGCCATTACTCAAAGAATTAAACCTAGCTCAGCGTGGAACCTATACATTATATGATGGACGTTCAGGTGAAGCATTTGATCAACAGATTACCATTGGGTATATCTACATGATGAAATTAAATCACTTAGCTGATGATAAATTGCATGCACGTAGTGTTGGACCATACTCCTTAATTACGCAACAACCTTTAGGTGGTAAAGCACAATTTGGTGGACAGCGATTAGGAGAAATGGAAGTGTGGGCGCTTTATGCATATGGTGCTGCTTATACATTGCAAGAAATGCTTACCGTTAAATCTGATGATGTGAATGGTCGCGTTAAAGTATACGAGTCAATTGTTCGTGGCGATGAAGTGCCAGAACCAGGCGTTCCAGAATCATTTAACGTTTTAGTAAAAGAATTGCAAAGCTTAGGCCTACAGGTAGATCTCTTTAAGACAAGCAAGGAGCAGGTCAGTGACTAACAAGATGCTTGAGCGTTTCCGCGAGTATATAAATGCGACGCAATTTAATGCGATCAAAATTGGTATTGCCTCACCTGAAAAGATTCGCTCGCTTTCATATGGTGAAGTAAAAAAAATTGAAACAATTAACTATCGTACACTCAAACCAGAGCGCGATGGTCTTTTCTGTGCTCGAATTTTCGGGCCGGTAAAAGATTGGGAGTGTAACTGCGGTAAATACAAACGCATGAAGCACCGTGGTATCACGTGTGAAAAGTGCGGTGTTGAAGTTATTCAGGCACGTGTTCGTCGTGAACGTATGGGTCATATTAATTTGGTAAGTCCGGTAGGACACATTTGGTATCTTAAAGGCCTACCAAGTTATTTGAGTTTGATTTCCGGCATGACCGTCAAGGATCTTGAACGCGTTATTTATTTTGATAGTTATATCGTGCTCCATCAAGGAGCATCTCCATATGTACGTTGGACGGTGCTCACGGTTAATGAATATGAAGATTATGTTCATGCTCATCCGGATGATGTATTATTTAAAGCTGATATGGGAGCAGAAGTTGTTCGCAGCTTGCTCTCCATGATGGATTTGAGCTTTGAGACTCGTAAGTTGCAAGAAGATTATGCACAAGCGACCTCAGTACAAATTCGTCATAAATTATCCCGTCGTCTTAAGGTATTAAGCGGTCTTCAAGAAGCACAAATACGCCCTGAATGGGTTATTCTTGATGTACTGCCGGTAATACCACCTGACTTGCGTCCATTAGTACCACTTGAAGGTGGTAGATTTGCAAGTTCTGATTTGAATGATTTGTATCGACGTGTATTAAATCGTAATATTCGTCTGCGTCGTCTCATTGAACTTGAAGCACCCGATGTCATTATTAAAAATGAAAAAAGGATGCTGCAAGAATCTGTTGATGCACTTATCGATAATGGTCGACGTGGGCAACCAGTTCGTGGTTCTAACCGTCGAGCATTAAAATCGTTAAGTGAAATGCTTCGCGGTAAACAAGGACGATTCCGTCAAAATCTACTTGGTAAACGGGTCGATTATTCAGGACGTAGTGTTATTGTTGTTGATCCTGAATTACAAATGTATCAATGTGGTTTGCCAAAAATTATGGCACTTGAATTATTCAAGCCGTATGTTTATGTAGAATTACAACGACGTGAAGTTGCGCCAAATTTACGTGTTGCTAAGCGCATGGTTGAGGAAATGGTTCCTGAAGTATGGGCAGCGTTAGAAGCGGTAGTTGCTGGACGTCCAGTATTACTTAACCGTGCTCCAACACTTCACCGTTTGGGTATTCAAGCCTTTTATCCTATCTTAGTTGAAGGTAAAGCTATTAAAATCCATCCAATGGTTTGTAGCGCATTTAATGCCGACTTTGATGGTGATCAAATGGCAGTTCATATTTTATTAAGTGATAAAGCACGTAAAGAAGCTGAAGTGTTGATGCTCTCGACACGCAACTTGCTTTCACCTGCTAATGGACGACCGCTTGCGGTACCAACACAAGAAATGGTGTTAGGCCTTTATTACTTGACCAAAGGTCGTAAGAACATGCCTGGTGAGGGTACTGTTTTTGCTGATATGAACGAAGTAGTAGCTGCCTATCAACATGGTAAAGTTGACGTACAAGCATTCATTAAGCTTCGTTTGCGCTCAAGTCGTATAGTAAGCACCACAACAGGTCGTGCGCTTCTCTATGAAGCATTACCTGAAGCAGCAGAATTCGAATGGATAAACAAGGCGATGAAAGGTAAAGACCTCGTCAAACTTGTTTCAAGAATTCATAAGCTTGTTGGTCTTGATGAATGTTCTAAGACGCTTGATCGTATTAAAAAGCTTGGTTTCCATTATGCTACTATGGCAGGTGTTTCATTATGCGTTGATGATCTTTTAGTACCGCATAGTAAAACTGACATAGTAACTAAAGCTGGAAAAGAAGTTGCTAAGGTTGAGAAGCTTTACATGGATGGTGCTATTACTAACGGTGAACGTTATAATAAGATTATTCAAATTTGGGCTCGTGCCACAGAAGATGTTGCAAATGATATGATTTCAGCTCTCGAAGAGCAAGATCATATTGTTGCTGAACAACCAAAAAGCAATCAATATTACTTTAATCCTGTGTTTATGATGCTTGATTCTGGAGCTCGTGGTTCTCGTCAACAAATTAGACAGCTTGCTGGTATGCGTGGATTGATGGCTCGACCATCAGGTGAAATTATGGAAACACCAGTTCTTGCTAACTTTAAAGAAGGCTTGAACGTTTTTGAATATTTCATTTCTACGCACGGTGCTCGTAAAGGTCTTGCTGATACGGCGTTAAAAACCGCGGATTCAGGATACTTGACGCGTCGCTTAGTTGATGTTGCTCAAGATGTTATTGTTACCATGAATGATTGTATGACGCTTGGTAGTATTCGTGTTGATGACATGAAAGTGGGTGGTGATGTAATTGAGCCGCTTGCAGTTCGTGTGTATGGACGGGTGATTGCTGAAGATGTGCATGATATTCTTACCGGTAAATTAATCGTTAAACAAGGCGAAATAGCAACAGACGAAGTGATCTCTCGTCTTAAAGATGCTGAAGTTATTAATGTTGCAGTACGTTCACCGCTTACTTGTCAAGCTAAACGCGGTGTTTGCGCTCGATGTTATGGTTTAGATCTTTCAACACTCAACTTAGTTGATGTTGGTACTGCAGTTGGTATTATTGCCGCGCAATCGATTGGTGAGCCGGGAACTCAGTTAACCATGAGAACGTTCCATATCGGAGGAACAGCCAGTGGTCTGGTAGATCAAAGCTATCAGAAGGCACGTTTTAGTGGTACGGTACAATATCGCGGTGTTCATACGGTTAAAAATCGTGAAGATCAATGGGTTGTTATGAATCGTAAAGCAAAACTTGCGATTGTAACAGACGATGGTCGAGAACTCGATATCATCAAACTTGAGCATGGATCGGTTCTTCTGGTAGAAGATGGTCAAACCATTGCTGCTGGTATTAAACTTGCAGAGTGGGATCCATTGCAACGAGTGATTATGACGGAGCACAATGGCCAAGTTAAATTTGTTGATTTGATTGAAAACGTAACCTATCAACAAAAATTTGATGAAGCTACTGGTCAAACACAAAAGATCGTTCTTGAACGAAAAGATGAAAAGCGTCAGCCATATATTGCGATTGTTACTGGTCATAACAGTGAAGAAGCTCGTTATTATTTACCAACTGGTGCGCATATCTATGTTAATAACAATGATATGGTTCAAGCAGCTGATATATTAGCAAAAATGCCACGTGAAGAACGCAAAACGCGCGATATTACGGGTGGATTGCCACGTGTTGCTGAACTCTTTGAAGCACGTATTCCTAAAGATACTGCCATTGTTAGTGAAGTAGATGGTGTGGTTAAGTTTGGTGGGTTGCATCGTGGCCAACGACGTATTACCGTCACCACTGATGATGATCAAACATTCGAATACAGTGTACCACGTTCAAAACATCTCACCGTTGAAGATGGTGAACGGGTAAGCGCTGGTGATAGCTTAACTAGTGGTGTGCCAAACGTTCATGACATTTTACGTATCTTGGGACCAGATGAGGTGCAAAAGCACTTAGTGCAAGGAATTCAAGAAATATACATCTTGCAAGGTGTTACTATTGATGACAAGCATATTGAGCTTCTTGTTCGTCAAATGCTGAATAAGGTTCGTATTAGTGATCCGGGTGATACCAATTTTGTTATTGGTGATCGTGTCAATAAGATACATTTGCGCGATATCAATGATCTCTTGATTAAAGAGGGTAAACATCCTGCGATTGCAAAACCGGTACTTATGGGTATTACTAAGGCGTCTCTGGGTACAGAAAGCTTCATTTCTGCGGCATCGTTCCAAGAAACCACACGTATTCTTACTGATGCGTCGGTAAAAGGGCAAGATGATTACCTCTACGGGTTGAAAGAGAACGTTATTATTGGTAAACTTATTCCAGCAGGAACAGGTGTTCCTTCATTTAAATTGAAATATTTAGGTGAAGACGTTACCGAGTTTGAAAAACAAGCACGTGAAGAAGAACAGCTTGAACGTGGCTTAGATGACATTTCATTAAGTTAATATAATTTTGGATAGGCGCGTAGCTCAGTGGTAGAGCATTGCTTTGACGTAGCAAGGGTCAGCGGTTCGATCCCGCTCGTGCCTACCATTTTACTTAAAACACAATTTATTGGGGTTTTCAAAAATAAATATGATTACAAAAGAACGTAAACAAGAACTTATTTCGCAGTTTGCCGATAAGCCGGACAATGCAGGTTCTACTGAAGTACAATTAGCATTGTTGACACAACGAATTTTAGAAATTGCAGCGCACATGAAGTTATTCCCAAAGGATAAACATTCACAAGTTGGATTGAAAAGATTAGTTGGACAACGACATCGTCTTACGCGTTATTTGAAACGTACTAATCCAAGTAGTTATGATAAAATTGTAGTAAAATTGAAAACTATTACATTATCATAAATACAAAATGGTAGGTGACGTTAGCAAACTTGTATAAAAATTTCACAATGATTTATGAGAAATATGAGAAAAAATTTTAGATATGATGCGATGAATTTAGAGGTTGAAATTGGCAAGTTTGCTCGTCAAGCTGATGGCGCTGCTTGGATTCGCAATGGTAATAACATTGTCTTATCTACCGCAGTTGCAACCAAAGATGTAAAAGAATTTGTTGGTTTCTTTCCGTTAACGGTTGAATATCGTGAACGTACATCGGCAGCGGGTAAAATACCTGGAGGTTATATTAAACGTGAGGGACGTCTTTCTGACCATGAAGTACTTGCTTCTCGATTAATTGATCGGCCAATACGTCCGTTATTCCCATCATATTATTTTAATGAAGTACAACTTCTATCAACCGTATATTCTTCTGATGGTAAATTTCCGGTTGATATCTTAGCATTAATTGGTTCATCAATCGCTTTAACCATTTCATCAATTCCGTTCTTATCTCCTGTTGGAGCAGTTCGCATTGGTAGAATCAATGGTGCATTAAAATTTAATTTAAGCTATCAAGAACAACAACAATCCGATGTTCATATTACTATTGCCGGTACTGCTGATGGTATATCAATGGTTGAAGGTAACTGTAATGGTCTTCATGAGGATGAACTCGTCGAAATGTTCTTTCTTGCCCATGAAGAGATTAAAAAGCAAGTTCAATGGCAAAAAGATATAGCTGCAGAGCTTGGCGTGGTCAAAGACCAACCAGCAGATGCTATTGTATGGGATGCGTGGAAAAAACGTGTTCAAGAAGCATTGCCAAAAGATTTTATGGAAGGATTTTTTGCTACTTCAAAACAAGAGCGATCGGCTCGAGTTGATGAATTACGCAAAAATCTTCTAGTAGCTCTTGCGCCAGAAATTGATACGCATGCTGTTACTAAATCACAAATATCTTATTTATTTGAAGATATTGTTAAAGAGTCTTTCCCTGATATTATGGCTCAGAAAGGCAAGCGATTAGATGGTCGTGCCTTTGATCAAATTCGTGATATCTCTGTTGAAACTGGTATTTTACCATGTTCACATGGTTCCTCTCTTTTTCAACGTGGTGAAACACAATCACTAGTAAGCGTTACGCTTGGTACTGGTCAAGATGTACAACGTGTTGAATCATTAATGGGTGGCATGCTTGAAAAAACATTCATGCTTCACTACAATTTCCCACCATTTTCTACCGGTGAAGTAAAACCGATGCGTGGTGTAGGAAGAAGAGAAATTGGACATGGATTCTTAGCTGAGTCATCGTTTAATACCGTGTTACCTGCAGCAAGTGAATTCCCGTATACCATTCGCGTAATTTCTGACATTTTAGAATCAAATGGTTCATCGTCCATGGCTACCGTTTGTGGTACCACTATGGCGCTTATGGATGCTGGAGTGCCGATTTCGGATATGGTTGGTGGTATTGCTATGGGTCTGGTAAAAGACTCTTCAGGTAAGTTCTGTGTATTATCTGATATTCTCGGTACCGAAGATTCTTTTGGTCTGATGGATTTCAAGATAACCGGAACTGAAACTGGTATTACCGCAGTTCAAATGGATATAAAAGAAAAAGTTGGTTTAACCCGTGAAGTATTGCGTAAAGCGCTTGAGCAAGCTCGCCAAGGACGTTTGTTTATCTTGGGAGAAATGCGTAAAGTATTAAGCAAGCCTCGCCCAAATATTTCATCATTTGCGCCACGCGTACTTTCATTTAAAGTAACTCCAGATAAAATCGGTATGATCATCGGTCCTGCGGGCAAAAACATTAAAGAAGTTATTGCACTTACTGGTACTGAAATCGATATTGAAGATGATGGTACGGTGAAAATTTATGCAAAAGATGGCAGCGCTGCAGAACAAGCACTCTCGTACATTAAAGTACTTGCTGGTGATGTAGAAGTTGGCTCGACATTTACCGGTAAAGTAAAACGGCATACTGAATATGGTATGTTTGTTGATATATTCCCTGGTCGTGGTGGCTTAGTGCACATCTCATCGATTGCACGTGCTAAACAACAAACACTTGAGAAAGATCATCCATTAGAATCAGATCTTGTGGTGAAAATTGTGGCAAATGATCGTGAAACCGGTCGCTTGCGCATGGTTGCACCAGTATTGCAAGATGAAGAGCGTTCGGATAATCAATCTTCACGAGGTTTTCGTAGAGATTAATGCAGATAAATCATCGAAAGAACCTATTTAATAGTTTTTTTTTAATGGGTATTCTTTTGGTGGTTCCATCCTGTAAGTATAAAAAAATTGGATATGCGTTTCAAACGAAACGTATGTCCAATTCTCTTTTTGTAGAGATGCCACATAATTCGTTGATCTTTGAACAGATATCGGCAGACTTGTATGAAGCATTATGGGAACAATTTAATCGTGCAGGCTACAATCTTGTATGTTCTTCGCACAATACCGATAAGCTGCGTATTAAGATTATTAGCTTTGATGGTGTGGATCAATTAATTTCCCCTGATGTTATGCTTTATGGATACAAAATACATTTGACCTTGCTGTGTCAGTTATATGATCAGGATGATATGCTTATCGGAGAACAAACTTTTCATTTTTATAAATGGATCTATAAATCAAAAAACCCCGTTTGTAATCGTGATTATTTAAGTTATCAATATCATGAACTTTTTGTAGAAATTGCTCCACGGATTGAATTATATATACGTTCGTTACTACTACGGAAACTTAAATCATGAATGTAGCGCACTTTTTAGAACGCTTAGAAGAAAATTCTACTTATATAGATCAAAACGCTATAACTATATTTTATAGCAGTCTTAATGCGAGTATTTTTCTTAATGCTCTTATCGTGACGCTGGTTAAAAAAAATCTCATGGTAAAACCCGTAACGTTATCGCTTGAACGAGATAACTTACCAGAAATGCAAGCAACGCTCGAGCAAAGTTTTCTTGGTCAATCTACTTGGTATTCTATAAGCATAACTGCCCCGCTCGATAAAAAGACACAATCGTTTCTTTCCTATCTTAGGACTTATGGTGGGCCTCATCACCTATTATTATCTATTGAATCCCCACAAGAGCCGGTGGCAAATTTTGCTCATGCAGTAATGATTGACCTAAACCTTGTGGTCGATAAATCATTTTTTATTAAACTGGCTAACTTTTTTGGGTATAGTCGTATTGTGCAAAATCAAGATTTTATCGCGCGCATCTTTGCAATGAATAATCAATTATCGCTTGATAATGCCTGTATGTTAATGCGTTATTTAGAACTGGTAGGCGCACGATCGTTTGAAGATTGTTTTCAATCATTTCGCCATATTATTGAACCATCAGCATCACTTAATCAACTATCATATCTTTTGTTTAGTCGAAATCCGGAAAAATTCTTCTGTCTCTGGCATGAATTATCTAAAACGTATCCGACGATGTTCTGGCTTTCTTTTTGGAGTCAGCAACTTTGGCAAGCAGCAGCCGTGGTACAGTATTCTCAAGAGAAAAATTTCTCTGCAGCCAGACGTATGGGATCACGATTGCCGTTTCTTTTTATTAAAGAATGGTGGCGTAATTTCTCTTATCAAGAACTGGCGCTTGCGCATGCATTTCTATATGACATTGATTTTAATATCAAAAGCGGCTCACAGTTTTGTGCACTGGATTTATTTTATGCAAAATTCTTTGAGCGCAATTTTAATAAAAAGATCTAATCTGAGATTAAGAATCTTTACTGCTCTTCACGAGCCCAAGGTTCTTTTTTTTCTTTTTTAAATAGGTCGGGGGTTGCTCCGCAATTAGGACAAGCCCAATCAGGATCTAAATTTTCGAATGAGATCATATTAAATTCAGTATCACGTTCTGCTGATTCTTCATCATAGACATACGCACATACAGAGCAAATATAAAGATCAATTAAACCGGTTTCTAGTTCTTGCATGTTTTTACTCAATGGTAATTAATAAATAATGAGAGAATGAGATCTGTTTAGCTTACGGTAAGCGTGCAAGCACCATCATTAGTTGATCCGATTGCTTCCCAAAGTATAATGCTTCCTGAATTTACTTCATTATAAGTAAGAAAAATAGTACAGCAAGTTAAAGCAAGCATAGATGCTATTTTTTTTATTATGTTTTTCATTATACCCCCAGTATAGTTTTTATTCTTTCATCCCATTAAAGATTATTAATAATCGGGATCTTAAGTCAAGAATTTAAGGATGCGCTTACCCAACGGTCTTTGTGCTCTAAATCTTTATGAACAGTTATATTAGTAAACCCAAATTTTTCGAGTAAGCATGTAATTTGTGTGCCTTGCTCATAGCCAATTTCGAGAACTAATTGTGGAATATTGTTATTCTTGAGCATCGAATTTGTTTTTAAATAACCTTGCGCTTGAGCAAGAATACGTTCATAGAGTGCAAAGCCATGATGAGCGGCGACCAGTGCATGTTTATCTTCCCATTGACGTACTTGGACATCAAGGGTCTTCCATTCTTCCTCATTGATATACGGAGGATTGCTGACGATAAGATCAAACGAATGTTTATAATGATCAAGAGAACCATATAAATCAGAATGTATAAATTGGACATTAGGGATCTGGTTTTTTGTGCATTCTCTTGTGCAAGTGTTATTGCTTCTGGCAGTATGTCGACTCCTATTACTTCTGCGTGCGGCAACGCATGAGCAATTGCTAGCGCAATACATCCGCTTCCTGAACAGAGATCCAAAATCTTGAGCGGTTGTTTTCCAAGTGGTTTTAATTGATCAATAA
>CAYPYR010000008.1:31908-35115 GCA_964415095.1 uncultured Pseudomonadota bacterium
CAGAGATCCAAAATCTTGAGCGGTTGTTTTCCAAGTGGTTTTAATTGATCAATAATCCATTGTGTCCACTCTTCAGTCTCTGGTCGTGGAATAAGTATGGGCGGGCGTACGATGAGATCAAGGTCAAGAAAAGGTACTGTGCCAATAATATACTGTAGTGGTTTATGCAGAGTTACTCGCTCATCAATGCTATGCCACAGTCGTAATTCTTGCTCTCGCGTGAGTTCAAAATTTTGATCGGTCATCAGCATGACTTTTGATTTTCCGGTAATAAACGATAGTAACCACCATGCTTCTTGATGTGCTTCTGAGTGATCAGGTACTATTGCAGATAGCTTCTCTACTATTTGTTCAATTAAGTTATGAAGTGTGTTCATTTTCTTTTTATCTTTTAAAATCGTTTAATTATTTTTTATAACTCTCATAGAAACAATTGTTTGGTATTTTGTCAAAAAACGTAAGAATTTTGTGAATTTTGTATTTTAATTTGCTTTTCGTTATGGTTGTTTTTGATATGCTATATGCAAAAGTTGAAATTGGTTTAGTAGTTAATAAGGAGAATTACTTATGAAGCCTCATTTATCGTATATTTATTCTATTGTTTCTTTTGTTTTTTTATTCTTTGCTACAGTTCAAGCTGATGAAGTTCTTTATGACAGCATTAAAGCAATTATAAATCATGAAAATCTAACTGAATCTATTCCATCATTTCGTGAATTATTAAATCGAAAACTTTATAAAGACGAACTTCCAACAATTGTCTATGAGTTACAAAATCCCCTGCTCCTATTGGAAATGAGCAGACAGCAATTAAAAGATAACAATCTTAAAGGTGCGCTTGTTTCTTATGGGCTTGGTTTATATGCACTTATTGATGATTTCAATAAAATCTACTTTGAACAACCTTATGATCTAACATTATTTAACATAGTTATTTTATGGGCAATAGAAAATTATGGCACTAATTTTCAAGGTTTCGAAATTACTTCTGAAATGATGGAAGTATCTGGTGAAAAGATAATGGATGCGGCAAATAACAAAAGAAAGAATAAAGTTAATAGAATAAGAAGATTATATAGACATATTTATGATTACTTTATTGCTGATTGCTTGCTTCGCACTGGCGATTATATGACCGTAATGAATCCTGTGATAACTTCTGTAAAATTATTTGTTCAAATTTGGTTTCATCCAACGCATGAAGATCTCTTTAATAATAGTAATGGAAAAGTGCATGCAATTGAAGATTTACCCAATACCACACTTTATCAATCTTTTAATAAAGATGTATTGTTAGTAAGTCTTGAAACTTACAATATTCAACAGTTCATTAATCGCATGCGAAGACTTTCTCCGCAAGAGAAAGAAATGTTGAATGTAGATCAATTAGCTACGGAATTGAGGTATCCAATAATATTTTTTGAACTGAGTCGATATGAATTAGAAAATATAGGATCGGAATCAATAGCAGAAGCATTTTATTTATATGCTGAAGGGATTTATTGGCTTATTGATAATTTTTGCTATATAAATTTTCAACATAATAAAATTGATAGAATGTGGCTAAATTTAATTTTAAAATGGGCTGTAGATTCCTATGGTGCTTCATTTCAGGATGTGAACCCTAAGTTAATACAAGATACGGCTTCTTCAGTATTATCTTCTAAAGATCGTATCAATACACCGATTAATCAAACATGGATTAGATCTTTATATCATCACATTAATCGAATATATAACGGTAAGAGAGCCCCGAAATATACATTTTTAGAAAAGAAATTTCTAAAAACCGAAGATTTATTTAATGAATTTTGGTTTAAACAATAAATGAAACAGCATCGGATAAACATCTAGCATAGAGAGGAGATATTGTTTTTCTAAATCAGTTTTTATTCGGATTTAATATAATATAATGGGAGATATATCTTATGAATCATATAGTTAAACATGCAGTTATTACTAGTTTATGCATACTTGGTTCGTTATCAATGTTGCAACCAATTGATTGGTTATTTCCAGGTAATGGTGAAATAGTAGGGCCAAAAGCATCGATTGCGCCAGAATTGCGGAACGATTTAGAAGCTTTACTTCTAGAACAAGATTATAAATCGATGATTAAATTGCTGGAATCAATCTCAATTGACGAAGCTATTGAATGGAATGAAGAAATTGCTCATGCTGGTCATGCTGTCGGATGGTATAATTTACTTAAACATCTTTCAGCATCAGGTTTTTCTCATGGAAAACCTGAAGCTATCTCTCAAGGATTGAGTTACGTCATTATTATTGAAATATTAACGAAAATGGCTTTGTGCTGCAGAATTGCAGATGTTGCACCAGAAGATTGTATCGATACATGGCAGGATATTTTATCACTCAAAGCTAGACAATATTTTTTTGATAAAATAAATAAAAAACTCTTAAAAGCAAAAACATATAAGAGAGCAATAGAGATTGCAACAACATATTTTAAAGAAGGCCTAAAAGGAGATTTTGTTGCAACGATTCCTCATTCTGTTTGGGTAAATAAAGTAATTTGGGCAAGCAAAAAATCATTTGTTGCTTGGTCATATGCTAGTCCTGCAATAGTGTGGCAAAAACCTGAAAATGAAGACACCGCGCTTTTTTTAGAGTTTATAATGAGCCATGCATCAAATGAAGCAGCTTCTAAGGTAACATATGACCAAATTCAAGCTGCACGTGAAGAAGTGTATGTAGTAACCATTGATGCTTATAAAGCTATTTTTGATGAGCTTAAAGAAAAAGAAGCACCAAAGAACAACAAAGGAAAAGAAAAGAGAAAATAAATATTATTGTTTTTTCTTTGTTAATCCCGATTGTTTGTTTAAGCAATCGGGATTAATTTTTTTATGCTTCTAACAATTCATGCACATAATTTGTCGGATCAAATTGTTTGATATCATCAAGTGTTTCACCAAAGGTAACATAGACAATAGGAAGCGATAACTCTTTAGTTATTGCAAACACAATGCCACCTTTGCCTGTACCATCAAGCTTCGTAAGAATGATCCCATCAAGATTGGTTGCTTCGTGAAACAACTTAGCTTGTTCAAATGAATTTTGGCCAAGCATTGCATCAATAGAAAGCCAGGTGTTAATGTGCTCATTAGGTAATTTCTTACTAATGATACGACGGACTTTCTCAAGCTCGCGCATTAAATTAACTTTAGTTTGCAATCGACCAGC
>CAYPYR010000009.1:0-10366 GCA_964415095.1 uncultured Pseudomonadota bacterium
AGTAATCCTTGGCCAGACGAGAGTACCAAATCATGCAACTCAACTGATGCAAGATGCGAAAGATACGCAAGTTTGCAATGATCTAATTGATGAGTGCCATGCACAATGCCGCGTGCATCAGTGCGTGCACAAGTAGCAGCAACTTTACAATGCTGATCCGTGATTAATAATACTTTACAATACAGTGGATATACTTGGGCAACTCTGCCAAGAATTTGATTGTTGTAGAGCGCAATTGAATCGGGTGTAATCCCGTGAAATGAACCTTGATTAACTAAATAATAATGTTCATCATCACTAAAGTTTTTAACTAAGATGCGTGAGAGCACGCCAGCTTGATTGGCATATTGTTCTTTAAAGGTAGCAAGTTCTTCAGTGAGTTTTGCATGTCGTAGTTGTGCGTGCAGTGCAATATTTTCTTGCGATAACCGTGCACAGATCTCTTGCAATGACTGAACATTTTTTTCGAGTGTATGATATGATGAGCAATGATCAAGTAGTGCATGCACGGGCCGCGCACAATGATGAGCGATGACAATAAATGGATAGCTGATGGTGCTTGCGCATGATTCAAGCATGCCTGATTTAAAAAATATAGTGCGATGCGCAAGAAACAATAAACCAATAATTAATACGATACTCGTTGATACTAAACGGTTACGTTTTGCAAGCATGGTGAGGTTCCTGTGGTAAGGAGCTCTTGATACAGCGCAGCTAATTCTTGTTGTAATTCAGCATAGGTTGGTATGACCAGCAATCGTTTGCGTAGTGCACCAGCATTTGGGAGTTGCTTAAGATAAATTGGCAGCTGCTTTTTGAATACATGAAATCCGCGAGGACCACCATAAAACTCTTGCGTCCAGGCACAATGTGTAATGGCATGATGAATGCTCTCAAGCGTGGTGACGGTAAACTTTTTTCCAAGCGCAGCATCTTCTATCTCACGAATTTTCCAGGGGCATCCCCATAACGCACGACCGATCATAACACCATCAATCCCGGTTTGATCGTACATTTTTTGTGCGCGATCAAATGAATTTACGTTACCAGAAAAAATAACCGGAATCTTAACGTTTTGTTTAACGGCTGCAACGAGCGGTACATCAGGAAGTCCAATGAACTCTTGTGGTGCGGTTCGTGGATGGACAATCAGCATTTCAACGCCAAGACCTTCGCAGAGCTTTGCAATCTCGACGGCATTTTTTTCTTTAAAGCCGGCGCGCATCTTGACGGTAAATGGCACGCGACCATTAATGACGCGCATAAATTCCGTAATAATTTCTTTGAGGGTATCCGGTTTTGCCATGAGTGCCGATCCACTGCCGGAATTTACGACATTACGTGCGGGACAACCAATGTTAAGATTGATCATTGCAAAACCAGCATTGATAACTTTTTCGCATGCTTGTGCAATAAATTGTGTGCTATTTGCAGAAAATTGAAACGCAAGTGGATGTTCCGCGTCGTGGTAACGCAGCGCAATACCCGTCTTTTCATTCGTAACACAAGCAACGTGGCGCATTTCACCGTAGAGCAATACATCTGGTGAGAATTCGCGAATTAGTCGACGAGTTGGTGAGTCGGTAATACCATCAAGTGGGGCTGCCATAATGCGTGGTACTACTAAGTTGCCGATCGTAATTTTTTCTTGCCAATACATTATTAAAAACCTGCCGGCGTTTTAGTGTGATAATCAGTATGCTGCTCAAACGCATAGGCAACTTGATACATGAGGTGCTCAGAAAGACGTGGTCCAATGAATTGGAAACCAATTGGTAATCCTTCAGTTGAGAATCCACACGGAATCGAAAGCCCCGGGAGTCCTGCCATGTTACTTGGTACCGTAAAGTAGTCGGAAAGATACATAGCAAGCGGATCAGCTGATTCTTTACCAAGAACGAATGGCAATGTAGAAGTTGTTGGTGAAATGAGTAAATCAACTTCTTTAAATGCCGTTTCATATTCTTCACGAATCAAATTACGTACGTGCATTGCTTTGGTATAAAAAGCATCTTTATGTCCGGCGGATAATACAAAGTTACCCATCAAGATACGACGTTTAACTTCAGCACCAAAACCTGAGTTACGTGTTTTCAAATACATATCAAGTAAATTTTCTACGTGTGGTGCGCGCATACCATAGAGTGATCCATCATAACGAGATAAATTTGATGCAGCTTCTGCACGACTCATAATAAAATAAACGGAGATGCCGTATTGCAATGCAGGAAGTGTTACGTGTTTAATTTTTGCACCGAGTGTGCGTAGTTGCTCAATTGCGCGCTCAAACGCTGCGCGGATTTGTGGATCAACTCCCTCAGACGTAAGACCTTCTTCGATTACGCCAATCGTAAGATTTTCCGGAAGATCACCTTTTAGTAATTTGGTATAATCTTGTGGTGGTCGTGAGATCGATGTTGCATCATGCGTGTCATGGCCCGAAAGAGTGGATGCGATTAATGCATTATCATACACCGTGCGCGTAAGTGGACCAACTTGATCGGATGATGAGGCAAATGCAATCAGTCCATAACGGGGGAAAAGACCATAGGTAGGATAGAGTCCCACTAAGTTACAGAATGCAGCAGGCTGACGCACTGAACCACCGGTTTCACTCCCCAAGGCCCAGGGAATTAATCCTGCAGCAACAGCTGCAGCGGCACCAGAACTTGAACCACCAGGAGAACGGGTAAGATCATACGGATTTTTTGCAGCACCGTATGCTGAGAACTCACCAGAACCACCCATAGCAAATTCATCCATGTTGGCGCGTGCAATAATAGAACCACCAGCATTTTTTATGCGGGTGATAACGGTTGCATCATACGGTGCAACATAATTTTGTAATATTTTAGAACCACACGATGCAATACGTCCTTGATAACAAATATTATCTTTAGTCATGCCAGGAATGCCAGAGAGAGGCTTTCTTTGATCAAATGCAGCACTTTCTTCATTATAAATCTCGAGTGCACAATTGAGCGTTTTATTATGTTCATTAAGACGTGTGCGATAAAATGCGGCTATTTCGTTTGGCGTAATTTTTTTTGTACTGAGCAATTCTCTGAGCGATTTTATACTTAAAAAAGAATTCATGGTGCGGTACTTTCAGCTGAATAATTATGAGATAATTTTAGGAACCACAAAGAGCGTATCATGTGTTTTAGGTGCATCAGCCATAATGGTTTTTGTGTCAGTTGGCATGATCTTATCTTCACGAAAGACATTTACGTTTTGTGGTGCAACTTCTTCGGAATTGTCTGTTGCTGCGCGTGCGATTTGTTGAGAATAATTTAAAATACAAGAAAGGTTATTCTCAAATTCAGCAAGCTCTGCATCTGACAATGAAAGTCCCGAAAGCTGAGCAATAGTTATCAGAGTTTTTTTGTCAAAATCAATCATGATTATACTTTCAAAAGCGCAGGTTTTTTTAACGCTAAATATACGATACTGAGTAAATGTGGTATTGCTACTGGCACCACAACGAAATCAACCAATGACCAAATAAAGGCGATGTCCAATTGTGTTCCAACAAATATGGCGATACCAACAATGAGGTAATATAGGTTAATATAGCGGTTTTTTGTAAGATATACAAAGCATTGGCTACCATTATAACTATTTCCAAGGATAGTACCGAATGAGAAGAGGAACGTGCTAAAGATCAATATTGAGGGTCCAATCGCGGGAAAGTGTTGCCCAAATGCATGAATCATGACGTTAATGCCAAGGCCAATATTGGGAGTCAGGTATGAACCAGTGCATAAGACCACTAAGCCTGATAGCAATGAAATAAATCCGACTGACCAGACCGATGCCATGGCAAGTACTCCTTGCTGTGTTGGATTATTAGTATGCGCCATAGAATGCGGAATAGTTGCCGTACCAAGGCCGGCTTCGGTGGTATGAATTCCTTTAAGTAGTCCCCAACGCATTGCGTGAAGCAATCCGCCTGCTGCGGCGCCGCTGGTAATGGCTTTAACGGTAAAGGCTGCCGTAATTATAGTGGCGAGTATGGATGGGAGTTCTCTGATATGCATGCCAATAATCCATAATGCACTACCAATAAATAAAAAAAACATGAGTGGAACAATCTTTTCCGAGAAATTACCAACGCGTTTAATGCCGCCGATTAAAATCAGCAAAACAAACGCTGCAAGGGTAAGACCGGTAATATATTCAGGAATACCAAATGGTTGCAATACATCAGCAATGGTATTTGATTGATTGGCAGACCAGGCAACTAAGAGTACGAAAGCACCTAAGGCATACCATACGGCAAGTGCGGGATGAATCTCTTTTGCAAGGTATTGCATTGGGCCACCCATCATCGTGCCATCAGGACGTTTCTCGCGGTAATTTAATGCAAAAGTAACTTCGGTAAATGTCGTAACACTGCCAAAAATCATGGTTAAAATGAAACCAAGCAATGCTCCCGGGCCACCAAGTTTTATTGCAACAATGGGTGATACGATACTTGCAATACCAATCGTGGTTGACATGGCGGTAAACAGAGCTTCAGATGGTGGTATCAGATTTTTATCATTTACTGGTTTTGTGCGATGAGTAAGTGCATCCCAGAGCAAATTCATTAATGAACCAAACGTGCGAAATTGAACAAAATTAGTTAAGAACGATAATATAATGCCACCGAGCAGTAAGATGCTGCCGGAGATTACCAGCATGAGTGTGCCATAGTGTTCAATATGTGGTATTAAATTCATCATTGAAAGTCCTTTATTTTCATGAGGAGTAGATCACTGGTGTAATAGTCGTTTAGGTTGCTTTTTCGGATGGTCCAGCGCTTGATGAGAGCGATGTTGAGTCAGTCAAATGCTGTGTCCAGTTTTTTGTGCGAAGTCGAATATAAAATCCGATACACATTAATGCGTTAGTTATATAAATGCTGCTATAAATAACTATATACTTGGTAATTTCATTTTCAATGGGAATCTGTGACATAAAGGTTGAAAATGGAAAGAAAAATGCGGCGCAGGTGACAAAACGTATCCACATGACGGCACGTACATCGCCAGCTCCGCGTAGTGCGGATGCAAAGATCACTTGTATCAAGTCAAATACAACAAAGACACTAATATAGGGGAAAATAGCTGCTGCCATAGGCACAAACATGCTACGTGGGTCAAAATATTGCATAATGGCGCGTGGAAAGAATGAGAGTACTATTAATAACAATGCAACACCACTGAGTGAGAGCAACATGACTTTGCGAATATTATTGCGCGCACCATCTATATCTTTGGCTCCCAGACTATTACTGACCAAGAAAGTGAGTACGGTTGCGAATGCAATAGCCGGTAAAAAAGCAAGCTGCTGTAAATCTTTAATCATAATAAATGAAGCAATAGCATTTTTACCAAGCGGATTGATCAGCCGGGATAAATACACATATGATGATGAGAGTGATGCTTTATCAATCATGATGGGAATGCTTAATGCCAAAATGCGCATCGCACCTTGTTTACTAAACATGGTAAAGAATACCTGCGGAAAGTATTTACGATACTCAGGATTGCGAACAATATAGATAACCGCAAGCGTGAGCATTAATGAATATTGCGCGATGGTTGAAATTGCGCCACCTACCAGACCCATTTGTGGAAAACCAAATTTGCCAAGCACCAGCGTGTAATCACAAATTAAAAATACACAAATACCGACGATATAAATTATCATAGGGGTCTTGGTATTTTTTACGCCGCGCATAAAACCTAAAAAGCCTAAATACACAAACGTGAGCAAGACGCCAATAGCACGTAATTTAAGAAATGGTGAGCCGATCACGGCCATATTGTGCGGTACATTCATCAAAAGATAAATTTCTGTCGAGAAGAAGAAGAGGGCGCAGAATGGAATTACTCCGGCAATAACCGTAGTCCAAAATACATCACCCAGCGCAGCACCAGCTTTGCTATATTGTTTCGAACCATTGTATTGACCGACAATAGTAATGGCCGCAACCGAGATTGATTCTGAAAGCTTGGTAAGGAGATCCAATACATTATTTGCAACGCCTAACGCGCCAAACGTGCTGCGTGAATGAAGTTGACCAATGAGGTATGAGTCGAGAATTTTTGGTAACGTTAATAACAGCAACGTTGAAATAAGTTCTGGAAGCCAGTAATAGATAATTTTTTTATAGGTCTCGCCACGTGGTACCATAGGGTTCTTGTCCACTCGTGTATTTTTTTGCCCAAAGTAAATCTACAATATAACCATACTGTAAAGTAAAAGGAGCAGGTTGGCAAATTTTCTCAAATTTTTAGAATTTAAATGAAACTCAGGCTATAATCTAAGCAGGTAGATAATGATTACTATAATTTTAGGGCAGGATGCAGAGTCCAGTAAGATAATAACAATAGTTGAAGACAAACAGTCGGGACGAAATGGCAGCACATTCTTCTGAATTAAATTTAGCACGTAAGTGGCGTCCACAGACATTTGACGCGATGGTTGGGCAGACGCTGTCATTGCGCATGCTGAAAAATAGTCTTTTCTTACAAAAGTTTTTCCCCGTATATATCTTTTCGGGACAACGAGGTTGTGGTAAAACGACCAGTGCACGTATTTTTGCTGCGGCGATTAATTGTGCCAAGTATCAAGATTTTATTGCTCAGCCGCGCGATGTAGCGCTCCCCTGTGGCACCTGTTTTTCCTGCAGTGCAACGCGTGCGGGTAATCATCCTGACTTTATAGAAATCGATGCAGCATCCCATACGGGCGTTGATAATGTCCGCACGATTTTGGAATCGGCCACTCATGCGCCGCTGCTCTCATCTCGCAAAGTATATCTCATCGATGAAGTGCATATGCTCTCTAAAGCAGCATTTAATGCTTTTTTAAAAATGCTTGAAGAGCCACCTGCGTCAGTTATTTTTATTTTAGCGACGACTGAGCTTGATAAAATTCCTGATACGGTAAAATCACGCTCGTTCCAAGTGTTTTTCGATCCTATAGCGCCGGCTGATTTAGTAAAATATCTCACCAGTGTGTGTACTGCAGAACATATTGCGATTGATGCACCAGCCATTGAACTGATTGTCCAGAACGCAAGTGGCTCTGCGCGCGATGCCATTAACCTGCTTGAGCGGGTTCGTTTTTTAGGTGAGCAGATTACGCGAGAGCTCGTGGCGAATGCGCTGGGACATGTACGCTCGGATCATCTTTTTGAACTTTTTCGTCTGGTGAGTGCGCAAGATACGGGCGCGTTAATCCATTATTTACGAGAAATCCATATTGAAACCAAGGACCCATCGGTTTTTTGGGATCATTTTGTTCAACTACTCCGCGCTATTTTGTGGACGCAATATGGTGCACTAGTACCGCAGGGGCCGTTTGAACTTGAAATGCCCGCGGTTAAAACACTTGGATCGCTGTCTTCAGCGCATCGCGTATCTGCCATGATGCAGATTATGTGGCATGAAGAGCCGGTTTTTATTAAGACTGGGCATAAGCATCTTTTTATTGAACATGTACTCATACTTTTGTGCCAACAAGTGAAAAGTGAAGATATTGCAACGTTACTTGCTGCCTGCAAGTCGCTGAGCACATCTGATCTTTTTGCGCAGCAATCATCACGCGCGCCGCAGGCTGCGGTACACGTTTTACCAAAAGAGACGATCGTTGCTCCCGTAAACCCGCCTCACCTCGTTCAGTCGGTGCCTACCGCTCCCACTGAAGTAATAAGCGAGCAATTAACGCCGGAAGATCCCCAAATGCGCGACCTGAAAACGTCGTGGCAGGCATTTATTACCCAAGTTCGCCTGCTTTCGGATCCAATGCTTGAATCAATATTATCGCAAGCAACGCTGATTGCACTTGAGAGTACCACCGGTGTACTACGGGTTGCTTTGGCGCAATCGAGTAAGTTTTTTGAAGATCATATTGCCGGAAATCGGGCCCGGATCGAATCGGTGATAGAGACGGTTTTTGGTGGTAGGTACTGGTTTGCGTTTGAAGTAAAAACTAAAACAAATACTGCCCATTCTGCACAGAATATGGTAAAATCAGTTCAAGAACCACTACCTGCTGCGCAGAACGTACCAAAAACGCGATCAAATGCGCCGGTTAATTTTAATGATGCAACGTTGTTTCCCAAAGCAGCCTTGATTACGAAGTACTTTCCGGGTAGGATAGAACAAATAACTAATGATGAAAAAAATCTCGAAAATACATGACTATGAATAAATATCCACGCGTAATGCTGCTCGGGCGTACCAATGTTGGAAAATCTACGTTGTTTAACCGGTTAACCGGTTCTCAAGCAAGTATTGTTTTTAATCAAGAAGGGGTAACCCGTGATTATATACACGAGCCCGTCACTTGGGAAAATCTTACCTTTGATCTGATTGATACTGGTGGATTACCTATTAAAAAAACCACGGATCCAATATTGCTTGAAGTGCAGCGCAAAGTATACGAACTGATTGAAAGCGTTGATCTGATACTTATGATAGTCGACGGTAAAGTTGGCCTCGTGACCGAAGATCGCGATATAGCACGGATTGTGCATAAGAGTAAAAAGCCCGTAGCACTGCTGATTAATAAAGCCGATACTAAAGCGTCCGAAGAAAATCATGGTGAATTTGCAGCGCTTGGTTTTTCCGATATTTTTGATGTATCGGCAACACATGGTACCGGTATGGGTGATGTGTTGAATTATATCGTTGCTCACGTTGCTCCACGTGAAGTTGTACCAGAAGAATCAGCGTTTCGTGCGGTGATTTTAGGTAAACCAAATGTGGGGAAGTCATCATTACTTAATGCACTGCTCAAAGAAGAGCGTGCTATAGTTTCTGAGGTGCCGGGTACAACCCGTGAAGCCATTCGTGAGAAAATTACCTTTTATCGTGAAGCGATTGATCTTATTGATACTGCCGGCGTGCGTCGTCACAAAAAAGTTGATGACCCGCTTGAAACGCTCATGGTAAAAAGTTCATTACATGCTGTGCGTGAAGCAGATTTGGTGATTGTTGTTATTGATGCATCGGCTGAGAAGCTTTCTGATCAAGAATTAAAATTGCTTTTTTATGCATATGAACAGAAAAAAGCACTCGTACTACTGTGGAATAAAAATGACTTACTCACGGAAGAATCACGAGCACGATTAAAAGAAAATATTCAAGAATACGATTTTATCTTGCGCAAGATTCCACAAATTTCTATTTCCTGTAAGACACACAAAAATATTAGTAAAGTACTTGGCGTCGTGACGAGCGTCTGGAAAAGCTGTGCTCAAAGTTTTGATGCGTATGAACTTGATAACACCTTAAAATTGGCATTGCAAAAGACTCCCATGTACGCACAAAATAGCATGCTGAAATTACATAAGATTCGGCAGCTCAAGGGTCGTACACCAACCTTCATGCTCTATATAAACAATCCAGATCTTATGCTTGATTCACATCGTGGGCATATAGAAAACATTTTACGCAAGCACTATGAGCTTAAAGGTTGTCCTGTTACGTTTGTCATAAAAAAGATCTAGTATGTCACTCCTCGTTGTGCATAACTTATCGCAGCGATTTGGAAAAAAGGAAATCGTAAAAGGGGTTTCCTTCCATGCCAATGCCGGTGAAGTGGTTGCATTTCTGGGGCCGAATGGTGCGGGAAAAACAACGCTACTACGTACTGTATGTGGTTTACTTACTGCACCGGCTTATTTTAAACCAGGACGTACGAACGGTATTTTTTTTGAAAACCAATTGGTCAATAACTGGACTATTGCACAACGTGTGGAGCAAGGCTTAGTTTATTTGCCGCAACATACGACCTTATTTCTCGATCTCACTGTTCATGAAAATTTATTATTGATTTACCAATATCATACGTATTGGCGTACACTGATACCATCTAAAAGTATTAATAGCGTACCAAAGGTAAAGCACTGGTATGATCAAATCCTACGATTGTTTTCGCGCAAAGAGCGTTCCCGTATTTTTGATGAAGAGATGATGCGCTGGCTTGAACGTACTAACTTAATTAAAACATTGGATCAAAAAGCCGGCAGTCTTTCCGGTGGACAAAAACGTAAGCTTGAAGTGGTGCGAACCCTTCTGATGCATCCAAAAATGATTTTGCTCGATGAACCATTTGCTGGTGTTGATCCAAAATCAATCTATGAACTCAAAGAAATTTTTGTTGATTTAGCAAAAGATGGCATGGGAGTTTTAATCTCTGATCATCACGTTGATCAATTACTTTCTATCGCACAATTGATCTATGTCATGCTTGATGGTACTATCGTTGCTTCCGGCGGTATAGAATCGATCATGAGTAATGAATATACCAAAGAGATGTATCTTGGCGGTCAGTTCTATGACGAAATGGTTAAGCGATTCATGTC
>CAYPYR010000009.1:10466-22488 GCA_964415095.1 uncultured Pseudomonadota bacterium
GGGAGATTAATGTCATGAATATTAAG
This sequence comes from uncultured Pseudomonadota bacterium, assembly GCA_964415095.1. GTDB lineage: Bacteria > Babelota > Babeliae > Babelales > UBA12411 > CAYPYR01. Next base: position 10,493 of record CAYPYR010000009.1, read on the forward strand.
ATTACGTTTAAAGATATGCCACATTCTGAGCCACTTGAAGCACATGCTCGTACTAAATTAAAAAAAATATCTGAATTATTACCTAAGAATCCTAATCTTTCGCCTCTTTTTATTGAGCTTTGGCTTAAAGCGCAAAAGTTACATCCAAACCATCATGTAGAGCTTCATTTAAAAACGCCTAAATTTGATTTATCAGCTGAAGATCAAGGTACAGATATGTACGTAGTGCTTGATAATACAATCGATAAGATGGTCGCATTACTTAATAAGCACAAAGATATTGCGCTTGATAAATCACACAAGCCGGAGACTGCTAAGCGTGAATTTGGTTCCGATCAGTATACGCCTGATAATGCTCCAGAACTTACCCAAGAAGAAATACACGAGTTCGATGAAGATCAAGAATATGTTGCAATGGAAGATCTTGAGCGTACTAAAGAAGAAGAACAAAAAACATTTGCTAAAGATGAAGATATCTTTTAACCAAATTTAATTAGTTTTAATTATTCTTGCTTGAATTTTTTTGAACAGCCGTTCAACTGGTGCTGGACGTTGTTGTTCAAGAAGTTCTTTAATTGTTGAGTATATGTAGATTTGATACTGGTAATTAAGATACTTTTGATAAATTTCAAGTTTGAGGTAACACCGATTATAAAGAAATTCTTTTTTCCATTGATCACCACATATGGTAATAAGCTGTGAATTTATTGCTGAAATTTCTCGATTAAGCGTGGCAATAATTCTTTCTATATGCTCGATGATCGTTAAGCATTCATCGTCAATGGCATCTACTTCGACCCATTCACCAAACCGTTGTTCGTTGATATATTGCTGTACTTTTCCAAGATCGCCGTGCATGGCAGCACTTATGATTTTATCGCTGAGGTGACAATTAGCAGGTAAGTAGGCCGTATAAAGTAATAAGAATAAAAGAATTATTTTGGATGCGTGCATGATGTAATAAATTATTAAATATTGTTTATAAAAAATAGTTTATTAAATAAAAATGGGAGAACGTACAGCGCTTAATTTCTCCTGCTGCTTCCTTCCGGATCTGACAGATTAAGAAACTAAAACAACTTACGTTCTCCCAAGCTTTGTTACAATTTTATCTGGCCATATAGGCTGGCCTGCCATACGAAGCCTTGGCGAAGTATGGTGGAGAGGGAGGGATTCGAACCCTCGATACACCTTTCAGTATATACATGATTTCCAATCATGCGCTTTCGGCCACTCAGCCACCTCTCCTAAAAAAAATTATTCGTCTTCAGCCATTTGTATCTTCATTGAATCAAGCAAGCTTGGTTCTTCTTCGATAACAATAGCCTTAGTAACACGTTTACCTTTTACGGTAGTCGTTTGTTTAATATTTTTTGGAGCAGCTTCGGCTGATTCAGCAGTTTTACCTTCTGTTTGTGCAGCTTGTGCATGTGCATCCTGAGCTTCTTGAACATGAGGAATAATGTAATTCATAATGCATTCAATTGCACGTGGAGAATCATCATTCGCTGGAATAACAAAGTTGATGCCCGTTGGATCAGTGTTTGTATCAACGATACCAATAACAGGGATTCCTAAGCTTAATGCTTCACGGACTGCCGCATGTTCTTTTTTTGCATCGATAACAAAAATTGCTTGTGGTGGGTAACGTAAATTGATAATACCACCAATGTTTTTTTCAAGACGAGCAATTTCCTTGTTCATCGTACTTAATTCTTTTTTGGTGTAGTATGAACCGGATTTAACCGCTACATCACGCAAATGAAGTAAACGAGTGATAGCTTTTTTAATTTGGCTATAGTTGCTCAATGTGCCACCAACCCAACGGTTGATAACAAACGGCATGCCAAGTAATTCTGCATTTTTTTTAACGATATCACGAGCAGCCTTTTTTGTGCCGATCCACATTATGGATCCGCCTTCAGCAGTTACCGCTTTGAGGTATTCAACCGCGCGTTCAAGTAAAAATGCAGTTTTGGAAATATCGATAAGGTGAATTTTATTTTTGGCACCCCAAATAAATGGTTTCATTTTCGGTGACCAGCGTGAAGTGCGGTGACCAAAATGTATGCCAGATTTGATTAATTCTTTAATATCAATCATGTGATTCCTTCTAGGGTTATAACAGTTATCTCGTAGGTTTTACCGGTTTATGGGTAAGTAACCACCCCATACTCGAGACAAGAATATAAAACATATATTAAAAACAGTAGCATTATTCTACCAAAAACTGCAGGTTCTGCAAGGGATGATTACGGTTTTTCCATACTTATTTTTGCGAGGTGCCCCTCATAGTGATTGAGTGCCCATGCACTACCATACAAAGTGAGGAGAAGAAGCGGTAGCGTGAAGGAGATGAGCATTATAACCATGGTGTGTGTGTACTGCAGCGTCATGGTATGATTGATCAGTGCAACAAAGAGGGTGATTCCTTTGATAAATAGACGATGAAGCCACGGTTTTACCGCGATGAGTAAGCGCGGGGAGATCGGATTGTAAAGGGTGCTCATATGGGGGCTACAGATTCCTAAATACCAAAAATGCATGATCATGAGTCCAATCATGGGTGCATGAAACGAGGGAACTAGAAAGGCGTACATTAAGGCGCCAATACTAATAAATGCCGTAAGATTAATACGCATGGCAGTGCTAAGACTATCACATCGTGGATGCGTTCCAAGATAGGCTATGAGACCCGGTAGGCCATAAATTAAGGCGCTATACCAGAGGGTATTGTTTGATAAACCGGTTGATGCCTCCTGATGTGCACGCGCATAGAAATGAAATTCTAGAATGCGATGGGCCAATTGATATATCGTTGGTAATAAGGTGATTACCAGGAGATATCGCCAATAATCGATATGTAGTTTTTTAAATAATGGTTCAGACGGTTGCCCAGATGAATCGATAATCTTCGCACTGCTCGTATGCGTAATCTGTGTAAGTGCACCGCATGCAACCATAAGTAATATGCTACTTGCTACAACAGATGCTCCGCATGAAATAATGCCGCAATAGATAAATAGCGCATTAAGTACTGGTGCAGAGAGACTGCCGATACTACCCCACATGAAGTAGGTACCATACGCGCGTTTGCCCTCATGTGGTTCATGCAGATGATGAGCATAAAGCCAGTACATATCTAATGCATACACAGCATGCGCATCAGCGATGCCATACCAGATTAATGCAGATACCCAGGGTGTTATGTAGCTACTCAGTGTTGTCGCAGTTGTCGTAAAAAAAATTACCGCATAGAGTAATAATATGCTGGCATAACCACTAAGCGTAATAGTGAAGAGTTGTTTGGGGGTTCGTTTTTTTGAGAAATGACTCAATGCACAGGAGCCAATGATAATAAAAAAGGTGGAGCAAATCGACGCGATGGGTATATATTCGCTCCCAACGGCTTGTATAAAATGGGTGAATTTTAGATTGCAAATTATGGTGTACGAGGCAACAATGCACCAAGCAGCGATTGAAAAAAGTCGTGTTCGCTGCTTGATATTTACCATGATTTTTACAAGTTTTGTTGATTAAGAATCACTTTGTTCACCAATGACGGTACCATCTTTAATAGTTTTGGTATACCGCTTTGCAACAAAGTACGAAGCAAATGTCCAGGCGGTAACTACGCCGATAGAAATGACACTTCCTGATGCAATAAATTGATTTAGCGTGCCGCCTTGTGAGAACACATTGATTGTGGCACCTGAGCCTTTGGAGAAGGTTCTTCCAAAAGAATCGGTCCACGCTTTTGATTTAAATTTAATATCTTTAATTGTCGGAATATAGAGCATTTCACGGATAGGCACATTAAATCCATAATTCAATGCACGGATAATGATCATGATGAAAAATATAGTATAAAGATTTGGCAAAAATACGAGAAGTACTATAAGGCTACCAATAACTAACGGCACCAACATAAGACATTTCTGAACATCTAGTTTTTTCAAGAGTGATGAAGTGCCAAATACGGCGAAAAACAAACCAAGTGTTTGCCAAATCGACGTATATATAAGATTGAACGTGAACATGTCGACAATACGATTTTGATAAAATTCAGAGGCCATATAATCTTTTTGATAGTCAATAATGGCTGAAATAATTTCATAGCTATAGACCATCGCAAAAATACCGAATACATATGGCTCGGTGAGCATTAATTTAAATCCTTGCCAGATACCGGTTTTTGGCGCATGCGATTTTTCTTTGAGTTTTTCAACTTCATATACTGCTTCATAGCCATGTAAATAACGACCGGGTATGCAGCGCGTAAGTCGCAATACGGCAAAACCTGCACAAATCAAGAAGATTCCCGCAAGAACTAGAGTACAAGATATAGAGAGCGTTTCACTAAGGCCACTGAACATAATGAGTGCTATGCCCAGCAGAGGTGAAATAACACCAGAAAGTTTTGATGCGGCAACAATCAATCCATAACTTTTCTTTGCAGAATCAGGCGAACTAATTGAGTTTGAAAATGCCCAAAACGTAGTTACGACAAGGATTGGATAAAAATCAATCAGTAGATAAAATAACCAGCCAATAATGCGAGTCTTATCTGTATCGGTATTAGGAAGTCCATAGACAGGATTAGTTAAGATGATTGCAAAAAAAAAGCACCCGAGCGCAAAAGCAAGAGTGCAAATAAAGATCAATTGGTAGCGACGAACTATATCAACTAATTTAGAGTAAAGCATCATAACAATGGGAGTGAAACCAATGGTAACCCATTTTGCATAGGGTTGGAAATCTCGCCCGACAATGCCAAAGAAAATAGCGGTTTTAAGTGGTCTTAATAAGGAGTATGCTGCAACAATAAAGAAGAGACATGAAGCAAGATAAAACAGCTTTTTTCGTTCTTGTGCATCGATATCAAAAAGATTTGCACAAAAATTATGCCATTTAGACTGCTTTTTAGTATGCATACTTACCTTCCACTGGTTAAGGATACCTGCCGTGAGTATCTGTTGGTGTTGTACGTTGCGATTTCTAATGATTTACAAAATGTTTATTTTTAATTAAATCAGCTATTATTTGCAAGTCTAAGTACCAATGCAGGCAAAGTCAATTGAAATCAGCACAAAAACAGCATTTTTACCCCTTTTTTGCTATATTATAGCGGTTTTAATGTGTCTAACTTATGCGCGAGCGGCATTTATGCTATCTCCTTGCAGGAAGACCATTTTTTGGATATCCTATACATATTACTTCATTGCAATCCTTTTCAGGAGGCAATTTACAAAAAGATATTCTTAAAACCTATATTTACCTGAGAAGCATAATGGAAGAAACAGAAAAAATAATAGGCCGAGATGATCTGCGATTTCTGCCGGTATTACCGCTAAAAAACGTCGTAGCAATGCCACGAAGCATTGTACCAGTTATTGTTGGTCGCGATATTTCATTGCAAGCCGTCGAATATGCCTTAAAGCATCATAAAGAAGTCTTTGTTACTGCTCAACGATCACAAGATACCAATGTGCCCACGGTTGAGGATCTTTATCCTATTGGAACTCGTGCGGTTATTCTACAAGCAACCCGTATGCAAAACGGTACGCTTAAGATTCTCATAGAAGGTATTATACGTGCGCGTATTGAAGAAGTGGTGCAACGAGAAGAATTTATTGGCGTACTTTCTGCGGATATTGCTTCAATCCCCATGTTGCAAGATGCTGAAACAGAAGCACTCTGGCGCACCTTAGTTGATTTATTTAAAGCCTACATCGATATTAGCGATAAAGTTCCTAAAGATGTGCTTACCATGTTTAAAGATTCTTCAGATCTTGATCATCTTGCAGATACGGTTGCAATGCATGTGCAGATGAAACTTGAAGAACGTCAACGTATTTTAGAAACGATCGAGTTGAAAGAACGGGTACACTTACTTATTTCCCAGCTCAAACAAGAAATTGAAATTATCAAAACTGAGCAAAAAATTCGTAAACGCGTTCAATCACAAGTTGAAAAGCATCAAAAAGATTATTATTTGCATGAACAAATGCGTGCTATTCAACGCGAACTCGGCAAAGAAGGTCTTGCGGGAGAAGTTGCAGAATTACGCAAGAAAGCAAAAAAATTGCGCTTGCCTGCTGATGTTGCTGAAAAAGTAGAACTTGAACTTAATCGTCTTGAACAGATGCAAGCAACTTCACCAGAATCTTCGGTGTCACGCAATTATATTGAATGGATCTTGGCATTGCCATGGCATGAAACCAGCAAAGATCGCGTGAGCATTTCTGAGGCTGAGGGGATTTTATCTGAATCTCATGCTGGTATGAAAAAAGCAAAAGAGCGCGTACTTGAATTTATTGCGATCAAAAAATTTGCTAAAGATAAACTAAAACGTTCACCAATCATTTGTTTAGCCGGCCCTCCTGGTGTTGGTAAAACGTCGCTTGCGCGTTCAATTGCTAAAGCGCTTGGACGGGAATTTGTGCGTATATCACTCGGTGGCATGCGCGATGAGGCTGAAATACGCGGTCACCGTCGTACCTATATTGGTGCAATGCCCGGAAAAATTATACAAGCAATGCGCCGTGCGAAAACCGTAAACCCGGTGATGCTCCTTGATGAAGTTGATAAAATGTCGATGGATTTTCGTGGTGATCCAGCATCAGCATTACTTGAAGTGCTTGATCCGGAATTGAACACCGCATTTGCCGATTACTTTCTTGAAGTAGACTATGATCTTTCAAAAGTAATGTTTATTACCACTGCAAACGTGATTGATAATATTCCGTATCCGCTTCTGGATCGTATGGAAGTTATCCAGCTTGCTGGTTATTCACTTGAAGAAAAGCGAGACATTGCTCGTTCATTCTTGATTCCGCGTTTGTTAGTTGAACATAGTTTATCAGCTGATCAATTTGAAATCAGTGATGAGTTGTTGCTGCGCGTGATTGATGAATACACCAAAGAAGCTGGGGTGCGTCAACTTGAACGCATTTTTGCAAAAATCATACGCAAATCAATTCAATTATTGCTTGAATTTCCAAAAATGAAAAAAGTTACGGTTTCTGATGCATTAATTGAAGAATGGCTTGGTAGTCCACGATTTAAGCGTCCTGAAAAATCACCTGAAGAGCGTATTGGTGTCGTGACGGGGCTTGCATGGACAGAAGCTGGTGGTGATATTTTAGAAATAGAAGTTACCATATTAAAAGGTAAAGGTTCATTGCAGCTTACCGGACAACTTGGTGAAGTGATGCGTGAATCAGCTGAAGCGGCATTAAGTTATGTGCGATCTCGTGCAAAAGAGTTGGGACTTAAGGAAGATTTTTATTCCGATAAAGATATTCATATTCACGTTCCCGAAGGTGCTATACCAAAAGATGGACCTTCAGCTGGTATCTCAATGACCGTTGCTCTTGTGTCGGCATTAACCCAAAAGCCGGTTAAAAAAGCTCTTGCGATGACCGGTGAAGTCACATTACGTGGTCGCGTCTTGCCGGTAGGTGGTCTTAAAGAGAAGCTACTTGCTGCAACGCGTTTTGGTTTTACGATGGTGATTGTACCGCTTGAAAATAAAAGTGATATTAAAGAGTTTGAAAAAGAACTTGATGCATCACTTAAGATTTTGTATGCGGATACCATGGATACGGTTTTGAGTGAATCATTTACCGCATCACCATTTGTTAAAGAGAATGGTACGAAATCGTCTGCCAAAAAAGAACCAAAGAGCAAACGAACGCCTGCTAAAGCACCAAAATCTAAAGCTACTAAAACGACACGAAAATAATCGTGTTAATTTAATTGCGTAATTTTAGTTCCCGCTTGTTATAACCTAACAAGCGGGAATTTTTATTTTGTAAGTTTAGCAATCAATGTTTCTACAACACGAGTAACGTGACTGTTTTCTTGTTCAAGCCAAATGCGTGCCTGCATGCCACGTACTAGAGTCTCTTTAGGGTGTTGTAACAAGCGATTTAGTGTTTCGGTAAGAGCAGCACTATCATGCACAATTTCAATGGCGTTGCGCATCTGCAATTGTTCTACCATTGTTTTAATATTTTCATGATATGGTCCAATGATAGTTAAGCGTTGCCACACGGCAGGCTCAAGTAAATTATGTCCACCAACTGGCACGAATGTACCACCTAAACAATATAGAGTAGCAAGTTGGTACAGATCAAAAAGTTCACCAAGTTTACAAACGATTAATATGTCCGTATGTGCAAGATCAATAAGTGCTTGTGTAACAGATGTTTGCATCGAATATTCCGTCCAGAGTGTGTATTTAATATTCAAAGCACGTATAGTTTTCACTAATGTCTCTTGCCAATTGAAATGGCGTGGCGTAAGAATCAGTTTTAGAGTAGGGAATGTTCTGCGCAAAACGAGAAATGATTCGAGATAGTATGAAAGTTCGCCCGGATGTAATGAGCCAACCAAAATAATAGGATCTTCAGATAGTTGTAGGTTATAATTTTTTTTTATAACCATTTCGTATTTTTTCAGCACGTTATAGATTTTTAAATCACCCAATGTCGTAATGCGCTCTGTTGCAATGCCCAGTGATAAAAATCGCTGTCCATCAACGTCTGTTTGTGCATAGAGGTGCGTAATGCTACGTAATATTGGCGCAATAATTTTTTTCATGAACTGATAGCGTTGTAACGATTTGTTGCGAAGACGTGCGCTCAGTGCATAGAGGGGAACCTGTTTAATATATGCCGTTAGCAGTAACCCGGGCCACCATTCTGCTTCGACAATAATCAATGCACTCGGCCCTATGCGTTTAAAAGCAATCAAGAGAAATAGTATAAAATCAAACGGTATATGCGCGATGACATCACCCAAATTATTTTTTTGCGCTAGTGTTTTTCCGGCAATCGTGCCACAGGTTACATAACAAATTATGGTTGGATTTTTTTGTTTGATATCACGGATTAAATATTCGAGTGAGAGTACTTCACCAACTGATGCTGCATGAAACCAAATTACTGAACCATTATGTGTGTACTGCGGCATAAAGCCACACCGTTCTTGCCATGAACCGAGTGTTTTTTTCCCACGATACCAACGCAAGCAAATATAAAAAAAAATGATAGGGGTGCTGAGTAAAAGAATTATTTGATAGCTCAATAATAATAAATATGTAGTGATCATGTGCGATAATTCTCTCAAAGCAAGCGCGTTACGGTAGATGAAAGATCGTGAATTAGTATCGCTGAGTCTAAAGTAAAAGAAGACGGTGTGCAATGACACCGTCTTCTCTATTATCTTAGGAAAATTGAATCGTGCACTAATGCTAGATTAGGGCGTAGATGCTGGTATACGTGGTGCTTGTCGTTGATATGGTTCTGTCCTCGGTTCATTTCTCGATGAAGGCGTATTTTCAGGACGTGGTTTTGCAGGTTGTGGCATCATTGGTGTACCATTATCATCTTCAAAATAACTAACATCAGGTGGTACTGTTGCCATAAGCATTGCACTTCCCGATAACATTAAAAATAATAATAACTTTTTCATGAGTTCCCCTTTATTTTCTAGTATGAAGAAGTAGTATAGTCAAACATTCCTTGACCTTGACCATAAGCACCAGATTGTTGTCTAGTTTGTTGCATTGATGGTTGATAGCCAAAAGATTGATTTGCTTTTTCTACATCAGATTGTTGATATCCCTGATACCCCATGCCTCGTGTGTCATATTGACCAAGTTGGCGTTGTTGCATATCAATGGTATTAAAGTTTTGATTTGCGTTAAGCGGAACCGGCGCACCATAACTGCCTGGTAACTCTTTACCAAAGTTTCTAAAGTTACTTTGTTGTGGTGGCAATGCTGCGTTCACGGTAATCTGCATACCAATAACAAGTGACGTTACGATAAGTAATAATTTGTTTTTCATGATTATCCCCTTTTATTATTGATTAATACGTATGTGGTTTAATAGGAGATGCAGAAAGTTCTGCACTGGTATAACCACGTCGACGTAACTCAGCAGCATATCGTTCAGCTTGTTGTGGGTTAGGAACAAAGCCACGTGATGATGCGATATAGCCATTAATCAAATCTTGATCACGCAAACTGCTTAATGAGTACATAGCGGTAGATTCTATCTGCTCTGTACCCATTGTTGGGTGTTGATACGCACTTTCAAGATTAATTGCGGTTAAAAAACTGCTCGATACGGTCAATGCTAAAAATAGTAATTTTTTCATGAGGTACCCCTTTTTTGTATTGATTTGACTTGATTTAGGTATTTTTTATGGTTAATACAAAGATGCAGGGAAATTGCTCTTCTCCCTTATTATTAGAATACAGGCTGCAATTACACATAGTCAATAAATGCAGAAAAAAGCCGTAAAAAACAGTAATAGGATAGCTATGAGCGTTTTTTGCCATTTTTTGTTATAAATTAAGCAAAAATTCCCGGTAATGCCCAAAAGTGTGAAGCAGAAGGCTTTGGAACCTCAAGTAGACGTGCAAGTGTTGGTGCTAATTGTTGCAACCATACTTGCTTTAAAATAGATTTTTTCTCTAAATGGTTTTGTTGATACAGAATCAGTGGCACTTGAGTATCATAGTTATAGGGAGTTTGATGGCTCGTGCCGCTAGGATAATCAGAAAATAACATGTACGGGTGTGTTTGGCAGGTGATGCGACCACTGCGATTGCGATACAATTGGTTTTTAAAAAACTCCATGATGGTATTTTTAATGACCGGTGCTTGCGCAAGTTCATCAAATGTCCATACTGATTTTATAGCGGGATGTTTTAACAGCAGATATTTGATAAAATGTTCAATATTGTTTTGCAATTTTTTTGGTAACGATTGAAAGAGCTTTTCATTAAAATAAAATTGTGGACATTTAAAGGTCACGATTAAATCTTTAATCTTAAATTTCTTATAAATCGCCTCGTTAAGTTTTTCTGTTAAGCTCTGCACATTAACGCGACGAGCTGGATATCCTTTTTTAGCAAGTATTTCCGGCATGGGCATGCATCCATGATCTGCAGTCAATACAAACATAACTTCTTCTTCATTAACATAATTATGTACAAATTGTATGAGTTCACCAATCTGTCTATCCGTATGATAGACGGTATCTATGCATTCAATCGAATCCTGGCCATACGCATGACCAACTTTATCAAGACTACTGAGTGATATCCAAAGCAGCATGTTACGCTCTGGATGTTCTTTCAAATGTAACTCAATACAATTTTTTGCAAGTTCCAGCAGAAGTTTTCCGCTCGCGGGTGTTTTCAAAAATAATTCGTACGAGCTACTATCTTTTATAAATTCTTTATTTGGTTGCGTAATGTGGTATTGCTCGGGGCTGTTTGCAATTAAGCTTCCGGGAAATTCTGCATGATTGTAATCGCGAATGTAAGGAAAGCGATATGCATCACTATCAAGTGGATATGCACTAGTCCATGAGATCGATTTAAGTGCGGGACTACAGTGCGATTTATTAAAATCAATTATCCATGTTGGTAGCTCATCAAAAAATGCTTTGCTACTGGTAAACAGACCATTATGTGCATCAAACCAGATAGATTTTGCCATTTTGGTGCCCATGCCAATAGCGGCACGACTTTTCATTGATAATGAATAAGCAACTGCATCATGATTTCGTGCTAACGCATCAAGTAGGTATTGATCAGAAAGGCCATCAACTAAAATGTTGCGCGCCGATTTTCCTTTGAGCGTGGTATTGATGCTACCATCACCATTAAACACGGGCGAGCGTTTTGTAGTATCATCATCACACGAAACTTTTTTTCCGGATGGTAATCGCCAGTGATTACCAATAATGCCATGATCTTTGGCAAAACATCCGGTACCAAGAGCGGTGTGTCCCGGACCAGTTGCGGGCATTGCATGTGGATAATTTGCTTGCTTGAAGTTAATGCCATTATCAAGTAATAATTTGATGCCATCGCGTAAAAATGGTTTTAGTTTGGGCAAATAATGATAGGCAAATTGATCTATTACGATTACCACCATGACACGTGGTTTTTTTTGTGCAGCAAGTGAAAT
>CAYPYR010000009.1:22588-31449 GCA_964415095.1 uncultured Pseudomonadota bacterium
TCTGCTACTTTTATTATTTTTCTAGTATATGCAGAGCGGAAATGATATTACAAATATTTGGATTTTTAGTAACGTGTGTTGGATAAGAAAACTATATTACTGCTCCATTCATTGAGTTGAACGGAGCAGTAATACAAAATTAATTATGAAATGTTGAGTAATTCAACTTCAAAATGCAGGGTTGCGCCACCAGGTATTTTGCTACCAGCACCACGAGCACCGTAGCCGAGTTCTGCAGGAATAATCAGTGTTCGTTTTTCACCAATTTTCATATCCAATATTCCTTCTTCCCAACCTTTGATAACGGTGTTGTAGCCAATTTTAAAGGTAAATGGTTGATTACGATCTACCGAGCTATCAAATTTGGTGCCAAGGGTTTTATCTGCATTATAGATATGACCAGTATAATGTACGGTTACATTATCTCCTTTTTTGACACTGCGCGCAGCAGCATCACCTTCACGGGTGATCATGTATTCAAGGTTAGATGGGGTTTTTATTGTCGTCATGGTTGATGATTCCTTTGTTGCAGGCATTGTTGCAGTTGCCACTACCGGTTCAGCCACTGTTTCAGCTTTTTTTTCTTCTGAACACTGACAGGCTGATAGTAAGCAGCACATACCTAATGTAGTGATAAGATTAACTTTTTGATTCATCTAGCTCCCTTTCTGCTGTTTTTAGTCAACTATGGTAAAAATAGTAGTATGAATTTATCAAAAAACAGGAAAAAAGCTAATATCTTGCGCTCTATTACTGTTTTATATTATATTACAAATAGATAATTGAATATTTGTTATACCTGGTAATGCAGGTTAAATCATTGACATTAGTTATGAATAGATATTGATAGATACTGGACCAACATTTGAATTATTAATAAATTGATTGGTTAAAAATTTAGATAAAAATGATGGAGCTATTAATGAAAAATTTTTGTAAAAAAATTATCACAATTTTTATCATCACTTCATTGATGAGTGCTCCATCACGAGAAATAATTGCAGTACCTACCGATCTTGTTGATGCGGCTGGTTCAGATAGTAATTGGCTTTATTGGGGTGGTGGTGCAGTTGCACTCGGTGTTGGCGGATATTTTCTTAAAAGAGCGTATGATTATTTAACTGGTTGGACCCCTAATCAGGTACTGGTTACGCTTTCATGGAATAATCATACTAAAGTAGTTGATATAAAAATGGAATTATTTACGAAAGCATTATCTAATGATCTTGCAAGAAAGAAGATAGATCCATGGGATGTTGTGCCTAAAAATATTAATCAAGATGAAGAATCGTATCAGCCTGCAAAACAATTAAAATCGCAGTGGAATGCTGAACCTCAGAGGATTAATGTTTATGAAAATATTAATCGAGATCAAGATCTATATCGAGGAGCAAAACAGTTAAAACCAGCATTGCTTGCTTCCCAAATTAAGCAACCAGGTTCTTACTTCTTGATAAATTCTGCAAAATTTGATGTAAAAACAACAAAAATATATGCAAAAACGAGTGACGATTTTTATAAAGCTTATAAAGCAATAGCACGTTATTTAATAAGGAATCATAACAATCATTATGTATTTCAATTTTTGATACCGCTTGATCTATATAAAGATTTGATGCAAGAAAAAGAATTAATATATCTCAACTTTTCAAATTATGATGGATTAACCACTTCACTTTCTCCGAGAACGTGGGTAAGTTCTGAAGAAAAAGCATCAGGGCTTTTAGGTGATAAACGACATAAAGTACGCATTGATCTTGAGCATCTTAAACAAAAGGCGCTTGATTGCTATGACAAACTCATTGTTCCCTATTTAACAGAATTCTCCGTGCGTCTTTATAACCCATCAGATAAAATTGATGATGCACCATACGTACAATCAATATCAAATCTTGAAGAAACCATTAAAATTATTACAAATTTTCTCAATGCGCGTGAAAAGAATACGGTGAAAAAGCGTTATGATATTGAATTTGGTATTTCTATGCCATTATTCGAATTATGGAAAATGAAACAAAAATAATAATATCTATAACGTTACGTGTATTCAAAACGCCGCATGGTACAATTATTAATCCAACCAAAACTTGCAAGCGTAACCCACAAATTGGTAACACCATAACTAAATAATGGTAGCGGTATACCAACTGTTGGCAGTAAACCGGTCACCATAGCAATGTTTACGATTGCAGAAAGCATGATGTGCAGAATTAATCCGGCGGCAATGAGTTGATAGAGCATACTTTGTATCAGCATAATTCTTAATAAGATACGCAGTAGCAACAAGCAAAATAAAAAAAGAATCGCAAGCGCTCCCACAAATCCCCATTCTTCACACAATACTGAAAAAATAAAATCTGAATGATCTTCCGGCAGGTACGCAAGTTTATTTTGTGTGCCGGCAAGAAACCCTTTCCCCCACAATCCCCCAGAACCAATCGCAATCTTTGATTGCTCAATCTGATACCGCTCGTTATTGTCATCACCATACCCAAGTAATACCATCACGCGCTGTTTCTGATATGGTTTAAGTACTTGCCAAAAAAGTGGTGCACCAAGTATTACGCCAAAAAATCCGATAATAAAAAAAGATCGGGAAAGGCCAGAAAGCCATAAGGTACCAATACCAGTACCGAGTACAATTAATGCCGTGCCTAAATCTGGTTGCTTCAGAATTAATACAAAAACGACGAATAATAGTGCGATGGGTAATGCTGCTGATTGCACCGTAATTTGCACGGTGCTTCGTGGATGAATCTCTTGTTCTTCATAGAGATAGTAGGCAATAAATGGCGGCAGAAATAACTTAACTAATTCAGATGGTTGGAAACGAATAAGATATAAAGAAATCCATCGTTTGCCGCCCATTACCATCCATCCACCAAATTGCGTATAAAGTAGCAAAATAATTGTGCCAAAGAATGCAAGATAGCCAAGGCGTGCCAAGACGCGTGCTGGTGCTGCGCACATGAGCGCATAAATCAAAAGACCGGTGAGTGCGCCAAATAATTGCTTTTTAAAAAAGAGTGAGTAGGGGTGAGCTTGCGTGTATGTTGCGCTAAATACAAACAATAATCCACATGCCAACAATATTAGCATGATGCTAAACGCGATCCAATCAAAAAATCGTATCGTACGTTGATTAATCATTTATTACTACTCAGGTTATCTATCTTGAGGTTATTTGGTACAATAGTAGCGCAATCAGGTGAGTATGCCAAGAACAAATCAAAATGAGCAACACAACGCAAGAATACAATGATACAAAAGGTGCAGGGTATAACATGATTCCACTTCGTTTAGAAATTAAAAACTTTCTCAGTTATGGTCCAACGACACAAATCATTGATTTTAAAGACTATCCACTTATTTGTTTAGCCGGTAAAAATGGCCATGGTAAATCGGCGCTACTTGATGCCATGACCTGGGCATTATGGGGCGCTGCGCGCAAAACCTTTGGAGCCGCAAAAGCTGATGAGGGGCTCCTCAGACTTGGACAGACACAAATGCTCGTCTCACTATCATTTTTATTTAATGGGCACTATTATCGCGTTCGCCGAGAATTTGCAAAAGGTCAAGGCAAAAATTATGCCGTACTTGATATTGAATTATTCAATCAGGAAACACAAAGTTATATAACACTTACGGATAAAACTATTCGCTTAACACAAACGAAAATAGATCAACTGATTGGCCTTGATTATGAAACGTTTGTGAATTCTGCATTTTTACGGCAAGGACTTTCCAATGAGTTTTCACAAAAAAGTCCCAAAGAACGCAAACAGATCTTAGCAAATATTTTAGGGCTTCAGCGATACGATCAACTCAAAACTCGTGCATTAGAAAAATCGCGCGCTCTGGATGAAGAGCGTCGCTTGCTCTTGAATGTCGCTGAACTTGCACAAACAGAACTTGCACAAGAAGCGCAGCTTGCTCTCGAGCAAGATAATTGTCGCCGCGTGCAAACAGAGCTTGAAGCAAAGAATGTGCAGGTAAGAATTAAGCAGCAGCAGCTTAATGAGAAAAAACAATCAATAGACCGTGCACTGCAAATCATGCACGCATTCCGTGAACAGTTAAAGCAAGAGCAATCTCATGAATCACGTGAGCTTAATCTGTTTCGCGAGTTGAATCAGTCATGGCGCAAGGTACATTATGCGCAATGTGATGCACCACCATTTGCACAGCTTGAGGCCGAGCGAGCACAACTGGTTGCACAAGATCGTGCCTTCATGCAGCTGCAAACAGATAGTCTTGCGCTTCAAGAAAAACTGCTGGTGCACAAAAGTGCGTATCAAAATAAACATAACGAATTAAGCGCTAAAGCGCAGGCAGAACAATATCAAGAACGTTTGCTATTAGAAAAAGATCGATCAGCAGTTGAGCAACTACGGTTAAGTATTGAAAAAAAAGAACAAGAGATGTTGCTGGTGACTCAAAAATTGCAAATTGTTACGCAGCGTCATAGCGCAGTAGAGAAAGAACTCAGAGCGCTACCTGAGTTGGAATCCTGTTATGAAAAAGAATATGCTCAATTTGCTAAGCGTAAAGAATATTATGCCACGTTGCAACAGCGCGGCAACTGGACCACGCAATTATTGCGTGAACTTGAACAAAAAATTGCCGCAACGCGTGAGGTGCATGATCCAACCTGTCCCTTATGTGAACAAGTACTGACGCTTAAGCGTAAACAATTTCTCAATCATAAATTTGTAAAAGAAGAGAGTACACTCTCTCTGCGTAAAGATCGTGTTGCATATATCTTAGTACGACTCAAAGCAATTTTGGTTGAGCAGCATGCACGATTGCAAACAATACAGGAGCAACGAACAGTATTGCAAAAATTGGTTGGCGAAGAAAAGACACTCAATGGCAACATACTTGAACTAACTGCTACAATGGCGATGCTTAAAGATACGCGCACAAACGATAGTGAACAGCATAAACACCTGACCTCTATGCTAACAATACGTGAAACAGCTATCGAGCAACACACGTTAAAAGTTACGCTCTCTATTGCTGAAAACGCTGAGCTCAAACGAATTGCAGCGACCATGCATGGTATTGAAGAAGAGATGCGGATGCTTGGATATGATAAAGCAGTGCATGAAGAAGAACAAAAAAAACTTAAAGAACTCGAAATGAACATTGCGGCACTTGCTGGGCTTAAAGATGAACTTGCCCGCCAAGATGAGCGCATCCGGTTATTGCGCCAGAAAAAAGATAATGTACGTGTACATCGTGCGAAAATAGCACAAATTACGCGTGAAATGTCAGTGCATGAACTAGTGAGTGCACAAGAGTCGATAGTGCGCGATGAAGAGCGTATGATTACTGAAGAAATTGACGCGCTCAACCACGCACAGTCACAAGTCACTCATACACTCGGTAGCTTGCAACGCGCGCATGAGCGGATAGCATTATTAAAAACTGAAGCCATAGTGCGCAACGAACGTATGAAGATTATTGATCATGAACTCAATGACTTTCATACCCTTTCAACGATGTTTGGCAAAGATGGTTTGCAATCGCTGCTTATTGAAGAAGCAATTCCTGAGATTGAGGCTGAAGCTAATAATTTATTATCACGTTTAACGGATAATCGCTCGCAAGTATTTATTGAATCACTGCGCGATCTCAAAAAAGGTGGTGCTAAAGAAACGCTTGATATACAAATTTCTGATAGCTCCGGTATTCGGCCGTATGAGATGTTTTCTGGTGGTGAGGCATTTCGCATCGATTTTGCATTACGCATTGCCATTTCTAAATTGCTTGCGCGCCGTGCTGGTACGTCATTACAAACACTTATAATCGATGAAGGGTTTGGTTCACAAGATGATGAGGGCTTGAGTCGACTTATGGATATGATTTATGCAATCGGTAGTGATTTTGCCCGCGTGATTGTGGTTTCACACTTACCGTTATTTAAAGAAAACTTTCCGGTGCATTTTGTGGTTGAGAAACGTGCATATGGATCGCAAGTTACGGTGATTGAACGGGGGTAGACCCGTTCATGTCCTTCGACAAGTTCCCGTCTTCGCCAAGGCTTCGCCGGACAGGCACCACGAACGGATTAATTAGTTAGTATCTGAATTGGCTATCGCATGCTTAACTGATTGTGAAAACAATCTTGTTCTATACCAAACACAAAGATAAAGTATCATGCTTGCAAATAATAGATGCACGAGCGGCGACTGACGTAAGTCGCTATGCACCCAAAATCCCCATTGAGTTGCCGGAACAAACACCAAGAATGGTATGCGCCTGAGCAGAACTTTAACGGCAACCAAACCCATATGCGCTCCCATGGCGATATAAAGTTTGTCACTAATAATAAATAATAAGTTTAATACCACACCAAGTAAAAATAGTCCCATGCCCAATGGTAATTTTGTAGTCATGAGTCGCCAAGGACATGAAAGATCATGCGCGAGCATGAAAATAAATGCGGTGACGAGACAACTCGTGAGAGGTTGCCAATGCTGGGCAAAATATTGATAGATCATGCCACGAAAAATAAGTTCTTCAGACCAAGCAAGTAAAAAAACGACAAAAAAACCAAAAATAGTTTGCATCAGACGTGATGTCGTGATTAATGTCGATACTGCAGTATACGTAACATGCTCTGTCGAGTATAATCCCGCGAGCATGAGTGCATGTAACGCAAAAAATAATGTCGCAATCATGAACATTTGAGGCAACCAATTTTTTTCTTTAATAAATAATATTGAGCTTGTAAAAAATTTACGACGTACTGGTTGTGGTAATAATGCGATAAATAATAATATCTGCATAATTACCATCGCAACAAACGCAACTTTACCCACACCACGATTTGCTAACAAATTAAATGTCGGATCAAGCATGCAGGCGATTGGTTGAATAATAAGAAATGATATAAAAAGTGAAAGGACCGATCCAGTGATCGGTCCCATAATAATCCAAAAGTGCGATAATGAGCAATTTTGATTATTCATCATAGCGATAATTATCGTCCGGTATGACGAACCTCATCACGAAGACGTTTACCAGGCTTAAAGCGTGGAACGCTAATTGCTGGTAAGGTAATACGTTCTTTGGTTGCTGGATTGATACCCGTGCGTGCAGGACGACGAGAAATCCAGTATGTTCCAAAGCCGGTTAAGGAAACTTTGTCACCTTTTTTAAGGGTGCGTTCAATTATGCGTGTGAAAGATGCAAGAACTTTGCTAATATCTTTCTTGCTGAATGCGGTCTCTTCGCTGAGGGCATTTACGAGCTCATTTTTATTCATGAGTATCTCCTGAAAGGTAATATTGTTGAACAACTGCGTTAATGGAACTTTAAAATGAGCAGCATTCTTTGTCAAGAAAAAACGAGTATTTGTACCATGAAAACTATACATTTTTTATGCGCGTTTTTTGTATATAAAAAAATACATTGATAGAGCTTGTTATTTTGTTGTTTGATTTCAAATTGTATAGAGTTGATTATTGAGTGATTTTTTTACTTTTTTTAACGAAAGTTATTATTATGTTTATTGATACGCATTGTCATCTTAATATGATGGTTGATAAAAAACCGGATGTACCACTTCATGAAGAACAAATTCCTGCGATTATTGATATAGCCCTGCATGCAGCGCGTGTTGGTGTTGATACCATACTCAATGTGGGTACTTCAGTTATTGAATCACAAAATTCAATCATGATTGCACAAACATGCACTAATGTTTTTGCATCTGTTGGTATACACCCGTGTGATGCGCATGACAATTGGCGCGAAGATTTTAACATCATCAAATCACTTGCTGCTGAGAAAGAAGTTAATAAAATTCGTGCAATTGGTGAGACTGGTCTTGACTATTATCATCTGCCATTTAACAAACAACGACAACAAGATGCATTTAAAGCACACATTGAACTTGCGCTTGAGCATAACTTGCCCGTTGTGATTCATATTCGTGGTGATGGTGCACCTGATGATGTATTGAAAATTGTTGAAGAATATAAAAACGAATTGCGCGGCGTGAACCATTGCTTTATGCATGGTGAATATGTTGCACGTGCATTTATTGATATGGGATTTTATTTGGGTATTGATGCGCCGATTACGTATCCGAAAAATCAACCATTTCGTGATCTTATTGCAAAGCTGCCACTCGAATCATTGATTTTAGAAACAGATGCACCATTTTTGCCGCCACAAAGCATGCGGGGGAAAAAAAATAGCCCGGTGTATATTCCAGAGTTTGCTGCCGTGATTGCGGATTTGCATAATACAACACTCGATGAAGTAGGGAGAATTACTTCGCAGAATGCACGAACATTATTTAAATTTTAATGAAAGCAACCATTAACGATACACTATCTGGTAAAGCGTTTTTTCTTTTCATGTTCTTAGTCATCACCAATGCTTATTCATGCATTGATGATTTAAATGCTGCGGCAAAATTTGGAAATGATGCAATCAAATATGAAATTAATCGCTTAAGCAGCATTGAAAATAGTTCGGAAAAACATTTGAAGCGTGATGGCGTTTTAATTGCAGCAATGCAATGGGTAATTGATCATGAAAATATAGAAGTAGCTGAATATTTGTTGAGCTTAGATGTAGATTGTAGCATTGCTGGCGCAAAGTATACAGCGCCAGCGGTTCATCGCGCAGCAATGCTTGAGAATGCTCAAATTCTTACACTCATGCTTCAAAAACAACCGCATCTTATCAGTGTAAAAGATCGTCATGGCAACTTACCAGTGCACTATGCAGTAGCAAGTAGTCGCTTAGAAAATGTTAAGTTATTATCTGATCATAAAAGCGTCAACGAATTTAACAGTGATGGTTGTATACCTCTTGATCTGGCAATGCAAAAGGGTGATCAA
>CAYPYR010000010.1:0-7867 GCA_964415095.1 uncultured Pseudomonadota bacterium
TATCTTGCAAGATACTAGAAGCATTAAAATTGGTTTTTCTAGAAAAAACATAAGGGAACATTATGCTTTATTTCAATAATAAGCGACTAGTGAATGTTATTTCGGGCTTATTGGTAGTTAGCGTTATGAGTTTGCAGCTTTCTGCACTCAAATATGAATATGGGTCTGCGACTCAGCAAGGAAAACTTACTAATCCAGTTCATGAGATGGAAGATCGAGTTTCGATAGTACAGGATGAAAAATCGGCTACTCATTTCTTTGCAGTATATGATGGGCACTTTGGTACGCGTGTTGTTGATCATGTCGATAAACATTTAGCTAAATATCTGTTTGGTTACTTAAATGGGTATGCGCCAACTGAGGCTATTTCTTACGCAGTGATATATCTTGATAAATATATTAAAGGTCTAGAAATAAAAAATGGTGGTACATGTGCTTCTATGGCTTTGATAATTGAAGATATTGCATATGTAGCAAACGTTGGTGATTGTCGTACCATACTTATTAATCAAGTTAATCAAGAACAGAGTATTATACCTTTATCACGTGATCATACATGCGAAGATCCTGCTGAGTATGCTCGTGTGATTAAAGCCGGTGGGAATATTGTAGAATGTAATACCGGGAAAAAAGTAGTTAAAGTAATCAAGCCAGGCAGGCTGCCATTTACGCGTGTTATCGGGGATCACAATTTTAAGCAATATGCTCAAGCAGCTGGATTGATCGCTGATCCTGAAATTCAAGAACGACAATTAGTTGCCGGAGATATGATAATAATAGCTTCGGATGGTTTGTGGGATTTCGTATCAAATGAGCAAGCTGCTCAAATAGTACAACAGGCCAAAAATGCGCAGATTGCTGCAGAGTTGCTTAAACAAGAAGTCTTATTTACCGCAACACGTGAAGATGTCGATGATATTGCGGTAATTGTAATACGTACTCACGAAGATTAAAGTGGGATGTTGCCCTGTTTGCGTGGTGGCAACTTCTCAACTTTTTCTTGGGTAAGTTTTAGCGCACGAGCAAGCCGCATTCTGGTTTCTTCAGGCGCAATGATAGCATCAATGTAGCCATGTTCAACTGCTATGGTTGGATTTAAATACTCTGTAGCATACGATGCAATCAAACTTTTTTTAGCGGCAAAGCGATCTTCTGCATCAGTTATTTTTGCAAGTTTGCTCCCATGAATAATCGAAACTGCAGCATCAGCACCAAGTACGGCAATTTGTGCCATAGGGTAGGCAAAATTAATATCTGCACCAAGATGCTTGCTACCCATGACGATGTAAGCACCACCAAATGCTTTGCGCATAATTAACGTAATCTTAGGCACGGTTGCGTTGGCGTACGCATACAAGAGTTTGGCGCCATGACGAATGATCCCGTTATGTTCTTGATCAACACCGGGAAGAAATCCGGGAACATCAACGAGGGTGACAATAGCAATGCCAAAATTATCGCACAAATTAATAAAGCGTGCTGCTTTGCATGAGGCATCAATATCAAGGGTTCCTGCTTTTTCAAGCGTTTGGTTTGCGACAATACCAACCACAATACCTTCAATACGTGCAAAACCGATCACGATATTTGGTGCAAATGAATTTTGAAGTTCAAAAAAACTTTGATCATCAACAATACTATTTATCACCTGTTTTGCATCGTAGGCTTGATTCATGTTGGTTGGAATGAGTGTATTCCAATCAATATCCGTTGGTGCTGAAGATCGAATATGAGGCGGTAGTGATTTGTAATTATCCGGTAAGTACGAAAGAAATTGGGTAACTGCGTGCATGCATTCATCTTCACTCATCGAGACATGTGTTACGACGCCAGAGCGTGTGCTATGGGGTTCTGCACCACCCAGTGCTTCTTTGGAGATGTCTTGATGGAGTACTTCTTTAATAACTTGTGGTCCGGTAACAAACATCTGACTGATATTCTCGACCATAAAAATTGCATCAGTGAGTGCGGGAGAGTAGACCGCGCCACCAGCACAAGGTCCAAGAATAATGGAAATTTGTGGAACAATACCGGAATAGCGAACATTGCGCATAAAAATATCACCATAGCCGGCAAGTGCATGAATTCCTTCTTGAATACGTGCGCCACCAGAATCAATGATACCAATAATTGGACAGCCTATTTTAACGGCCATGTCCATTACTTTACCGATTTTTTTAGCGTGCATAGTACCAAGAGAGCCACCGAGTATGGTAAAATCTTGTGCATAGAGTGCTACGGTGCGGCCATTGATGGTGCCAAATCCACAAACAACGCCATCACCGGCAGGTGCGTTTGCACCGGCATGGGGCGAGATTGCTAATTGATCGATTTCATCAAAACTATCGGCATCAAGAAGCAGATCAATACGTTCACGCGCGGTTTTTTTACCACGAGCATGCTGTTTGGCAATAGATTCATGTTCAGCAATATGCAGAATTTCTTTGGAATGATCTCTTGCAGTTGGTATTTGGATTTTGTTCATTAGGTGCTCCGTCAAAAAATAGCCTCTCGTCGTTATTGGTCTTTAGTAGACTACTATAGGAGAGAAGTTACAGCAACAGCCTTGGATGGCAAATCCTGTTAAAAACAGTATATTTCTTGATTTTAACCTGCAAGTCGCCGTACAATCAGTGAGCATAAACCCATAAACATACGGTTACAAAAAGTAATGATAGGTAAGGGAGTGGCATGGAGAGCAGGGTAAATAAGCAAAAAGATCAATCAATAGGTTGGTATACACTAGCCCAAATGGTAAGTAGTAAAGAAAAAGAACGGGCGATGGGGGTACTCAGACTATTGACCTACTCATTTAATGATGAGGCATTTGGGCAGCAAATTGCCGGTGACTTATTACGCGCGTTTGATGATCCCGAAGCATTCATAAAATATCAACAGGCAGCGCGACTCTATCGCGAAGGTGGGCGATTGATGTCGGCAATTGGTGTCTATGAACACTTATTCTTTCTCGAACCTAAAGGATATGACTACTGCATGATGTTAATAGAATTATATGCGCAAGTAGGACAACTGGAACGACTCAAAAATCGCTGCGATGATGTACGTGAATTACATGCTCAAGGTATTGTTCGTACTGATCAAGTACAGGCTATCATAAAGAAAGCTAAGAAATTACTTAATGAATCGGATAGCAAGATACTAGAAAAACAATTTGATGAGTGGCTAGCGCAAACAATGCCCGCTATGTCAGCTGCAGTTGGACGTTAATACCAACTGAGGCCATGACGCTAAGCATTTCAAGTGACAGTTTTATATTTGAGGATGCTTGAAGACGCAGGCGACGATTTTGGTCTTCAAATATAAAATATAATGGTGTAGTGCCACGCGACAATTTTGTCTGTATCGATTCAAGAAATGTTTGATCAATACTGGTCGGTAAATGAAATTCAGCCGCGCGAATAGTGCCTTTAACTTCAAAAAGTAGTTCTACTGGTACCATAGTCTGTGCTTTAATTTTGCATTTATTGGGTGAGGTGACATCAAGTGATCCAGAGATCATAAACACTTGATAGGTTGAAAGCCAGGAAGAAACAGTTGCGTACAATTTAGGAAAAATAACAATTTCAGCAGTACCAGAAAGATCTTCACACTGCACAAATGCCATTTTGTCCCCTTTCTTGGTCGTAATAACTTTATTAGTCATCAATAGGCCACAACAAATCACAACCGGCTCCTGGATGCTCGTCATTGTTTTGATCTGCAGGAGCGCATCCGTAAATGAGCGATACACACAATGTTTTAAAATCGACTCATATGTTTTCAGCGGATGAGAACTTAAATAAAAACCAGCAAGTTCTTTTTCTTTCTCAAGCTTTTCTTTATCGCTCCAGTCTGAACACGGTTCAAATTGATAGAGGTTGACCACCGTGTCAGTATCACTTGATTTCTGAGCGCTAAACAAATTCATCTGACCGGTTTTTGCCGCCTCTTTTTCTTCGAGCGCACGTGCAATAATTTTTTCAAGCTCATTAGTTTTTTGCGCTCGATTTCCCGGAAGTCCATCAAACGCACCAGTTGCAATCAGATTTTCGATTACGCGTTTGTTAACGGTGCGTAAATCAACGCGATTACAAAAATCGAGCAAATCAAGAAATGGTTTTTTTTCACGTTCTGCAATAATAGTTTCAAGTGCTGCAAGACCAACGTTTTTGATACCTTGTAGTCCAAATAAAATACCGTCATTGTGTGCACGAAATTCTATGTCAGAAAGATTAATATCCGGTAAATAGGTTTTGATACCCATTTCACTTACTTCTTGCAAATATTGCGTGAGTTTGTCCGGTGAGCTGGTCTCAAAGGTAATTAACGCAGCCATAAATTCAAGGGGATAATTTGCTTTAAGATAAGCTGTTTGATAGGCAATAAGTGCGTATGCCGTCGAGTGAGATTTATTAAATCCATAGCCCGCAAAATAGGCCATGAGGTCAAACAATGCTTCAGCTTTCTTTTTATCGAATCCGCGTGAGATTGCGCCGGTAACAAATAAATCTTTTTGTTGGGCCATCTCGTCGGCCTTTTTTTTACCCATTGCACGGCGGAGAATATCTGCACCACCGAGTGTATAGCCGGCAATCTCGGATGCAATTTTCATCACTTGCTCTTGATAAACGATCACACCATAAGTTTCAGAAAGTACTGGTTCGAGTTGGGCAAAGGTGTACGTTGTTTTAGTGCGACCATGACGACGTTCAATATAATCATCAACCATGCCAGAACCAAGTGGGCCGGGACGATACAAAGCGTTAACGGCAATCAAATCTTCAAAGCGATCCGGTTTTAGTTTGCGTAAAACTTCTTTAATGCCTTCAGATTCAAATTGGAATACACCATCGGTTTTACCCTCTTGGAGCAGTTGAAAGGTCTTTGCATCATCAAGCGGTAAATGATCAAGATTGATCGTGATGCCATGATTGCGTGCGATAGATTTGCATGAGCGCTCAATCAGTGTTAAGTTTTTTAATCCCAAAAAATCCATTTTCAGAAATCCGATGGATTCAAGTTCCGTCATCGCGTATTGTGCTACAAGATCCGTTGTTTTTGGCGGGATGTACAACGGCAACATGTCTTGCAGTGGCTCAGGAGAAATAACAATACCGGCAGCATGTTTTGACGCATGTCGCGTGATGCCTTCAAGCTTGAGCGAAATATCAACCAGCTTTTTTACTTGCGGGTTTGTGTGTATCATATTCGCAAGTGCCGGTTCTTGTTCGATTGCTTCTTTAAGCGTAATTTTTAGTTGATCCGGAATGAGATCGGTTATTGCATTCGCATCTTTAAACGGAAAACCAAGTGCGCGCGCCACATCTTTGATGGCACCTTTTGCCATCATCGTACCAAAAGTTATAATTTGACAGACGCATTCTTGACCATATTTATTTTTGACGTAATTAATGACTTCTTCGCGTCGTTCGATGCAAAAATCTATATCGATATCGGGCATACTTACGCGTTCGGGATTGAGAAATCGCTCAAAGAGTAAATTATATTTGAGGGGGTCAACGTTGGTGATGCCAAGTGCCCACGCAACGAGCGATCCGGCGACCGATCCACGACCAGGTCCTACGGGAATGTGTTGTTCTTTTGCCCAACGGATAAAATCACTCACGACTAAAAAGTAGGTTACGAAGCCCATCGTGGTGATTAGTTCTATTTCACTTGATAAGCGCGCGTTATACAGCTCGATTTGATCTTGTGGTACTAATTCTTGGTCTATGACTGATTTAAGCCCCTGCTCTGATAATTCTTTAAAATAACTTTCTTGCGTATGCTCAGGCGGCAATGGATAGTTGGGGAAATAGAGTTTTCCTTTTTCAAAATCAAATTCACAACTATCGGCAATTAAGCCCGTATTCCAGACCGACTGTTCATGCTGTGCAAACACCGAGAGCATATTTTCGGTGGTGCGCAGATGTCCATCGAATTCGCCAAAAGAATAACGATTGGGGTTAGTCATGACGTCATGGGTTTGCACGGCAAGGAGTACTTCATGCGCTTCATGATCTTCTTTATGCAGATAGTGCGCATCGCCTGTCGCAATAGTCTTTATATTTAATTCTTCGGCAAGTGCAAAGATTTTGTCATTTGCGATAATTTGTTTATCAAAATCAGGTGGCATTACTTCAAGAAAGAAACGATCGCGACCAAAACGATCCAGAAACCATTGAATGCGCTCGCGTGCTTGTATATCATTACCTTCGCGGAGTAATGTGGGAATATGGCCGCCAACGCAGGCCGTACTGACGATCAATCCTTCATGATACTTTTCGAGCCAGGCATAATCGATCCGCGGTTTGAAGTAAAAACCTTGTTGATAGGAAAGTGACATGAGTCGACATAAATTTTTGTAACCAACTTTGTTTTGTACAATCAAAATAAGATGAAAGTATTTCTCTTTTACATCTTTGATCGTAACATCCGGGGTGAAATACATTTCACAGCCCAAGATTGGTTTGATACCAGCTTTATGTGCCGTTTGAAAAAATTCTACCGCACCAAAAATATTGCCATGATCGGAGATACCAACGGCTTTCCATTGCTGTTTTTGGGCAAATGGAATGAGGTCACTAATGCGAATGGCGCCATCAAGAAGCGAATATTCTGTATGAAGATGAAGGTGGGTAAAATGTTTTGTGTTCATGGAGTATTTTAGTTGGTTATTATATTATCTCTTTTAATATAGCGGAAAATACATAAAATGGTATGAAGTTATCTCATAGGCATGATATTTCTTATATTTTAAAAGGGCTAAGAGTAATGCAGCAATTATTTTATCCACCAAACGATCGTTTCTCGAAAGTAACTGTTTTATTATTTTTTACGCTATTTATGGACCTTTCGGCATCGAACTTCTGCATGAAAGTACACTTTCTCTCGCCGGATCAGCTTGAGACAAGTTACGATCTTGGTGATGATATCAAAACGTTTCATTTGTTTATTGTTAACTCGTCAGCGCAAACCCATGTGCATGCGCACAATACCCAATCAGCACAGGTATCGAGTGCAAACCTTAATGCTCCAACGACAACCGTGTCGACTATTACTTCCGTCTCCAATGAACTTTATGCGCATCTAGCGCAGGTCCAAGATGCATTTAAACAACGTGCCCAAAAACTTCTGAGCACGATACGTAAGCATCCGATAAAAACGATATTGGGAGTTACGGCCGGATGTTATGGCACACTCGCGCTTTACACGGCCTTTCTTGCATCGCGCTTGCAGAAGAATTCATGGTGGTCTAGTTATAAAACAGAGTTGTCTCTTGATGATTTATATAAAATCGAGGATACCGAGCTTACGCATGATTTACTTGCAGCGATTCAACAACGCCATGGCGCACTTACCACTCTGGATGAATCATTAAAGAAATTTTTTAGCGATATAGATACTGAAGTATTGTATGCCCGGCGCTATCTTGCCATCATTGCTCGTATTCGCAAATTACATCTATCTCTTTTTTTTCCGATCAATAATATATTACTAGAATCATTGCCGGAGCGTGTGAGTCGTGTCTTATTTTTGAAGAGTAGAATTGAGCGATTCATCCTTAATCGGACAATTGATAAATCTAAATAATACTGAGACGAGATCATGCTAAAAAAGTTTTATTTTCTATATCTTGTTACAATTTTTTTTATATTACCATCACTCAAAGGTGTTACTAGTGAAGATATAGCATTATTTGATGCCATATATTTCATCAAGCTTGGAAAAGAACAAACTTATGCTGCTGTTTTAGCAGCATTAAATAATGGTGCTAACCCTAATAATAATCTTAATTTTTATTCCATAAATGACGCTGAACGTTCCATGGAAAACTCCTATAAGACTGCATTACATTTAGCACTAT
>CAYPYR010000010.1:7967-24401 GCA_964415095.1 uncultured Pseudomonadota bacterium
AAATCTTCAGAAATCAAATGTTCTTTTTCAGCTTCACGCAATTCATTATGCAATTCTTTGCGTGCATTACGAATACCAATACGACATTCTTCGGTCTTCTTTCCAAGTTGTTTGATAAGTTCTGCACGACGCTCAGTACTC
Organism: uncultured Pseudomonadota bacterium; assembly: GCA_964415095.1. Classification (GTDB taxonomy): domain Bacteria; phylum Babelota; class Babeliae; order Babelales; family UBA12411; genus CAYPYR01. Next base: position 8,109 of record CAYPYR010000010.1, read on the forward strand.
ATCATTGGCAATTGCAAGCGAACGACTGAGCCATCATTTGCCGGTGTAATACCAACATCTGATTGCATGATTGCTCGTTCAATGTTCTCAAGATTACTTTTATCCCATGGTTGAATCATGATAAGACGCGCTTCAGGGGTAGTAATGGTGGCTATATCCTTAAGGGGCATAAATTGACCATAGCACTCAACTTTAAGATCAGCGACGAGCAAAGTAGATGCACGGCCGGTACGAATAGCACTCAATTCCCGTTCAAAATGAACAATAGGCGTTTGCATTTCAGTGCGCGCGGCTGTTTCTAATGATTTCGGGTCACCTTCGGAAAAAACAATCGGTTTCATTCAATATTCCTTTATTAAATTAGTTAATCACACATGTACGGTGCTGCCAAAATCCGGCTCATTATAGGCACGTATCAGTGCATTTTCGCTCGTAAAATTAAAAACGCGAATGGAAAGGTTATGGGTGCGAGCAAGCGTCATCGCTGTTTGATCCATGACCTTAATATTGCGATTGATTGCATCATCAAATGAAATGCGTGCAAATTTTTCAGCATGTTCATTATGATGCGGATCATCACTATATACTCCATCGACGGTTGTCGCTTTCCACACTTCAAGCGCGCCAAGTTGCAATGCTCGAATTACTGCGGCGGTGTCCGTGGTAAAAAATGGATTACCACTGCCACCAGCAAAAATAATGCAATGGTTTTTCTTTTGCGCATCAATTACTTGTTGAGAAAGTGGCAAGGCAATTGAAGGACACGCAATAGCACTCACTAATACGTTAGGAATGCTTGCACTGGTAAAAATATGTTGCAATGTGCGACCATTGAGTACCGTAGCGAGCATACCTATCTCATCGGCGGTGGCGCCGTCCATGTCAAAACGTGTTCGCTCTTGTGCACCACGCCAAATATTGCCGGCACCAACAATGATGCCAAGCGACACTTGTGGCATGAGCGATTTGACTTGTGCAACCAATGCATTAATCGTGGAAATATCATGTGCAAAAAATTCACCACTTAATTTGAGCAAGATGGTTCTTTTTTGTTGGTGCATCTGATTTATTTCCTGCTTTAGAGTATTAGCTACCGATTTCAAAACGAGCAAATCGACGAATTTTAATATTTTCGCCTATTTTTGAAATGATCTCATTTAAATAGTCTTTTACTTTTAATTTATCATTTTTAATGAACGATTGTTCAAGTAAGCAGACGACTTCATAATATTTCTTTGATTTATCTTCAGCAATTTTATCAATCAAATGTTCTGGCTTGCCGCTTTCACGTAATTGCGCGATATAAATTTCTTTTTCTTTTGCAAGAATAGCTGGATCAAGATCTTCTGGTGCAATGCATAACGGACGTGCTGCAGCAATTTGCATGCAAATATCGTGAGCAAAGTGTTTCATGGTGTCGGTATTTGCAGAGAAATCTGTTTCGCACACGATTTCAATCATAACGCCAAGACGTGCACCTGGGTGAATATAGGCATGAACAATGCCATTGTTTGTTTCGATTCCGGCACGTTTTTCGGCAAGTTTTGCCCCTTTTTTACGTAACAAATCGATTGCGCGTTCAATGTCGCCATCGGTTTCATACAGTGCTTTTTTGCAATCCATCATGCCAACACCGGTTCTTTCACGGAGTTGTTGTATCAATTCTATGGTGATTTCTGCCATGAGCGGCTCCTTGTAAGTTTACAATATTCATATAATTTATAATTTTTAGTCTGCCAAAAATGGGTAATTTTACAAGGAAATGCACAATTCTTTACTAAAAAGTAGTGTAATTTGCGGTGAGAGGAGGGGGTATTTTTATCTATTATGCCGAAAAGACGGTATAATTTGTAAAATTCAGTATATTTTGTATAATTATTTACATCTGTATAATGTATGCAATTTATAAATTATTTGTAGTATGACCATTAATAGTAATTCATGGTATTTTAACGATTAATATCTTCGAGGAGCATCCCATGCCAGTACCAAAACGTAAGCGTTCCCGCCCACGTCGTGATAGTAGATTTGCTAATAAAGGTATAAAGCCTAAAGCAATCGCTTCATGCCAAACCTGCCAAGCTCCATTGCCAGCACATATTGCTTGTGCAGAATGTGGCTATTATAAAGGTATAAAAGTCTTACGCACTAAGACTGACCGTATGCATGATCGTGGTAAGGTAATGCAAGCAAAACAAGCATACCAAGCCGGCGCTGCGGAAGAAGCAAAGATCGAAGGATAAGGCATGATAGCCCTCGATGTTCTAGGGGGCGATTTTGCCCCACATGCGTCAATTCGAGGAGCATTGCGTGCTGCACGCAATGCTATACCTGTGTTGTTGGTAGGGCCAGAAGCGCGTATAATTTCATTACTTGATGAGTTTGACAAAGATTGGCGTTCGTACCCAATTTCCATTGAACCCGCAAATGACTTTATCGCAATGGGAGAACATCCTGCCATGGCAATACGCAAAAAACCGGATGCTTCGCTGGTACGTGCCGTATCGTGTGTAGGGCAGCATAAAGCGCGCGGCATAGTTTCTGCAGGGAATTCCGGTGCACTCATGGTCGCAGCTATGCATATTCTTGGCTGTGATGAGGGCATTGAACGACCAGCAATAGCAGGGTTTATCCCATCTAAAAAGGGACAGGTTTTGTGTTTGGATCTTGGCGCCAATGTCGATTGTAAGCCACGATATTTACTCTCATTTGCTCACTTAGCACATAACTATCTTCAAAACATTCATCATATAATATCACCCAAAGTTGGCCTACTCTCTAATGGTACAGAACCAGAGAAAGGTTCCCAGTTAGTGCGGGAAGCGCATGCATTGCTTGCGGCATCATCATTAAATTTTGTAGGGAATGTTGAACCTGCAGCATTGTTTGACCATGCGGCAGATATTATTGTATGTGACGGTTTTGCAGGTAATATTTTGCTCAAGACGCTTGAGAGTACCAGTGCCTTTCTTGATGAATCATGCTCGTTGCCTTTGAGCAATGTCGGACGGCTTGATTGGAAAACACAGGGTGGCGCATTGTTACTCGGTGTTTCCGGCACGGTGGTAGTGGCACATGGCTGCTCTGATGAAATTGCAATTGAAAACGCATTACGTCGTGCGTATGAATCATCTATTAGTTAATAAGGGAGAGATAATGGAATTTCTAGAATCACTTGAATTATATACCAGAAAGTGGGAAAAGCATCAAACCACTATTATAGTATTGCTTGTAGTGGTTATCGGTGGATTGACTGGCTTCTTTGCATATAGAACGTATTCAACACGCTTGCAAGAAGGTGCATCAGGAGCATTTGTTGAAAGCATGAACTATTATAATGCAACAGTTGGACAATCATCAGATGACGATGCAACGCTTAGTTTTGTAACTGCTGAAGAAAAATGGCAAAAAACGGCTGAAGTATTCCAAAAAGCCTACGCTGATTATTCGCGTGCGGGTATTTCAGGGGTATTTTTAGTCTATGCCGCTGATGCGCTTGATAAATTAGGTAAGCATGCAGAAGCAATCGCACTGATGGAACAAGGCACACGTGCTATTTCTGCGCCATCATTGCGTGACTGGTATCGTGCTAAAACGGCACTTATGTTGCTTGATGCCGCTAATCAGGCTAAAATTGATGAAGGTATTGCGCTTTTAATGAGCCTTGCTCAAGATCCCAGTGGTGCTGCCTATGATTTTGCCCTCTATCAATTAGGGGATTATTACTGGCATTTACATGACTTTGATAAGGTTAAAAGCTATTGGAATACGCTTGATATTGCTTATCGCACGACTGATAAGCCTTCTGAGTGGTATACACTAGCAAAACCACGCCTTAAATTAATTCAAGGGTAGCAGTTAAGCTGCCCTTTTTTCTTAACATTCTAAAAAATTTCTCGATTTTAGTCTATTCTACAGGTATAGACCAGTTTTTTGCAGGAGTAGTATCTGGCCAAATATCCTATAAACAGCTAATTTGTATTGACGAATAGTAATTTTTACCCTAAGATTACAGTATAACGAGGGTAGTAAAAAACCCTTATTAGTGGATAGAATTAGATAATGGAGGTTAGCATAATGAAAATTGGTATGATATTTCCCGGGCAGGGAGCACAGTTCATTGGGATGTGCAAAGAGTTTTATGATCAATCCCGTATTGTACAAGAGTATTTTGAACAAGCATCACAGTGTCTTGATAAAAACTTTGTAAAACTATGTTTTGCATCCTCAGAAAAAGAACTAATGGAAACGGTTAATACCCAGACATCGATCTTTTTGGTGAGTGCTGCAATAACTACGCTGCTAAAACAAGAGCATGATATTACCCCATCAATTGTAGCCGGACATAGTCTTGGTGAATATAGTGCGCTTTACGCAGCAGGTGGTATTAATTTTCCTGATGCATTATATCTCCTCTCAAAACGTGCGCAATTTATGGAAGAGGCGACGAGTGAACAAAATGGCGGAATGCTTGCGGTGCTTAATTTTCCCGAAGACAAATTACGTTCAATTATTCAAAGATATGATCAACCAGAATCACTAGAGCACGTTGCACAGATTGTAAACTATAACTCACCACGGCAATTAGTGGTTTCAGGAACTATGCCAGAGTTGCTTGCTATTAAAGAAGACATCAGTGCTGCTCGTGGCAGATCAGTGATGCTTAAAGTAGCTGGTGGATTTCACTCACGACTTATGCAAGAGGCAGAATCTCGTTTTGGTAACTATTTAATAAAAGTTGATTTGCACAATCTTACCACTGATTTAGTTAATAACGTTGAAGCGCGTATTATTAGCGTCAGTGATGAAGTGAAGTCAACGCTCGTCAAACAAATTAGTTCGCCAGTTCTCTGGTGGCAGTCAATGCAAAGTTTCAAAGAATGTGATCTGATCATTCAAGTGGGTCCTTGCGATACTTATGCAAAGATGTTACAAAAAGAATGGCCGGAAAAAACAATCATTGCCATCAATAATCTTGATGATATCAATAAAACACGTACCATTTTAGGTCGTCCGATGATTTCGGCACCAGTGAATGAGATTATGGACGAGGCAGAGGTTATCTAATATTCATGACAAATAGTTTCATATCCTTTACACTATCTTGAGTAAATCTAAATTACCGATAGCTTAGAGCATTTTTCACTAACTTCGTAAGGATCGCCATGACTGAGCAGTCATTAGTCGCAATCATATCGGGTGGTGGCCAAGGGATTGGAAATGCTATTGCGCGTGCGCTTGCAGCACGTGGTGATATTGTCTATGTGTTCGATATTTATGCCATGGATGACATCCGGGTTCAAAATATCGTGCAAAATAATTCTATTTCTTATATTCAAGTCGATGTACAAAGTAGTCATTCAGTTGATGCAGGTTTTATTGCGTTTATAGAAGACCAAAAAAAGCGTGGCACATCGCCCCGTCTCGATCTCTTAGTAAATAATGCTGGTATCACACGCGACAATCTGATGCTGCGTATGCGTGAGTCTGATTGGGATGAAGTACTTGATGTTAATCTTAAAGGCGCTTTTTTGTGTGCAAAACAGGCACTGAAACTGCTCATCAAACAACCCAAAAGTTACCTACTAAATATCAGTTCGATCGTCGGGATTACCGGCCATGCTGGTCAGGCAAATTATAGCGCCAGTAAAGCAGGGCTTATTGGTTTTACCAAATCGCTTGCGCAAGAATATTCATCGCGCAATGTATTGGTAAATGCCATAGCACCTGGTTTTATTGAGACGGCTATGACTGAAAAAATTCCTCATGATATGAAAACGGTTATACAAGAACGAATTCCATTGCACCGATTTGGCACCGTTGATGATATTGCCGCATTAGTGCTTTTTCTTACGTCCGGAAATGCTGATTATATCACTGGTCAAGTACTCCGTGTTGACGGTGGCTTGATGATGTAGTTGAATATTTCTTATACTAGTTCAAACATTTGCAGATTGCATGCATATCATTAGTTGAGTTGTATTGAGTAGAGACCATGATGTATTTTTACCGTTTTTACGTTATTTTACTTATTTTAGTTACTCAGCAGGTTCAACTTTTAAGCACACCATTCTTTTTTATTTCGCAAGAAAACGAACATCATTTATTTGAACCTGAGCTTGCTACGCTTACACCAGTATTTTCAACCGAACATTATTATTCGCTGAAGTTATCGAGTAACATAATAGAAAATCAGCTTATTCCGTTGATGCGGGCCATTTATTATAGTTCCGTTGAAAGAAAATTACCTAGAGAAATTATTGAAAGGCTACATAGTATTATGGCTGCTAATGCTTGCCATGAGAACCTGCAACAATTGGCAAAAATAATACTTGCTGCGAATGAGCTTGGTATTTCACTGCTTAAAAAAGCAGGTATCAGTTATTTAATGAATCAATATATCTCGTATACGCCTAATCAATTGATAGATAGTATTGTGGGAATTTATAGAAATCATGAAGGCCTGGTTTCGCCAATCAATATGTTCTTATCTAAAAAAAACAACTCCTGTTGTAATTATATTTATCGCAGATGGGGACCATGGTTGCATCACAATGCTACTCAGTATCATCGACTATATCATCAATGGATAAGTTATGCGGATGATCCAATTATTTCATGTGCATGTAGCCCTGGTGGATGGGAAATGGCCACACTGACGCAACAAGGGTTCGTATGCATAATGAATATTAAAAATGGCTGGTGTAATTATTATGCACAATTAACTCTCCCTCTCGGGGAGCATTTAGGGCAATCTTATATTGATTTTGCGCCGGATAATCATTGTTTTTTTGTACTTACACCGACGCAACTTTGGATTAAACCAAAAGAGTATGTCATCCAACCTTTTGATGTGCAATATTTGACCAAAAGCGGTAAATTTCAGGTAGCCGCATTTAGTCCCTGTAGTAATTTTATAGTTGCAGCGGTTAATAATAATGTCTATCTCATCGAATTAGCTACATTCAATCACGTCCTACTTTATACTATTCCAGATGCAGAATATAAATGCACGTCAATAGTCTTCACGCCGGATGGTCTTGAGATCATTTCCGGTGCAACAAATGGGATGGTCGAGATACGGGATAGTCAATCCGGAGAACTCAAGACAACGTATGATGTCAAAGAACCAGTAGTAGCAATGAGCGTCACAAAACATCAGGGTATTGCGGTATTAACCACTAGTGCGCGATTACATCTTTTTGATGATAACTTAGATCTTATATCAGCTATGAATCTTAATGTTGATGATCCAATTGATCGACCACGATTTAGTAACGATGGACTACGGATAATGGGATTGATGAAATCGTATGACGAATATTATCAAGTTGGTATTTTTGATACACAATCACGTGCCCTATGTCAGATACATGCAATAAATAGATATGGACAGATATATCCTTGCTATACGTTTCATGCTGATAATTGGGGAGCATTTATCACTAAGAATAATGCAATAGAGTTATTTGAAATGCCCTGTTTTAAGAATCAAGGTAGCGAATTAAAGCTCTATCAACTATTATTTATACTATTATGTAAAAGTATAATGCAGCACCCGCAAACAGAGTATTTTTGGCATCATCCTAAGATTATGAAATCGATTTTGGCATCGTTTGATGAACGAACGCAGCAATTTTTATGGCGTCAGTATCATGGCGCGCTTAGCTTTTTATGCGATGATGAATCACAATAAGAGTAGCAAAAAATTATACTTGCGTTATCATAGCAGAAGGGTGTAATCGATAGTATACTCAAGTCTCTATTTTGACGATTACGTACAATTATTATAACGAAATATGATGGGAGAACACATGACATTTCAATCAGAAGATACGTACAATAAAGTTATAACTATTATCTCAGAAAAATTAAGTATTCCTCAAGAAAATATACTCGCAAGCGCATCATTCAAAGATCTTGGTGCAGATTCATTGGATCTTGTCGAATTGATTATGGCGTTTGAAGATGCCTTTGGTGTGCGTATTCCTGATGAACGTGCTGAACAAATTAAAACAGTACAAGAATCAATTGATTTTTTGCATGAAGCGCGAACAAAATAAATAAAGTTATCTTTTTTATTTTGTATATTTCAATTGAATAATGAATTAAGGAGAGTATGAATCAGCAGTCTCGTGTAGTCATTTCAGGCATGGGCCTATCAACACCACTTGGTAATACGGTTACTAAAAATTGGGAATCATTGCTTGCGGCTCGTTCAGGGATCACAAGTCCTTCACTCTTTGATTTTGGTGGACATACCGCACAAGCTCTTGGTGTTGTAGCTAACGAGACTGAGCTCCTTAACAATATCTTCCCCCTGCAAAAACAACGCAAAACTGAACGATTCATGCACCTTGCTGTTATTGCAGCGCATCAAGCAATGCTTGATGCTGGTTTTAGCATGGAGGAGCCAATTGACCGGACGCGTTGTGGCGTTTATCTCGGTATTGGTATTGGTGGGTTGCATGCAATCAGTGAAGGCACACTTTCATTTGCCGAGCATGGAAAAAGAAGTGTATCGCCATTTTTAATTCCGCGATCAATTAGTAGTGAAGCAGCATCTTGGCTGAGTATGGAATGGAATCTGCAAGGACCGATGGGTACCTTCTGCAATGCGTGTGCTTCAAGTGCTGATGCGATTGGTGTTGCCTGGAACATGATACGTCATGGTTATGCGGATATGATGCTTGCTGGTGGTAGTGAAAGTTGTTTGACACCTTTAGCATTTGCTGGTTTTGCAAACATGCGTGCATTGTCTACCTGGCAAGGAGATCCGACGCAAGCCTCACGACCATTTGCGCAAGATCGTTCTGGTTTTGTGATGGCTGAAGGCGCGGGGATGCTCGTGCTTGAACGTGCTGATCATGCATTTGCACGTGGTGCACCGATTTATGCAGAAATAGTTGGTTACGGATCGCATTCAGATGCTTATCACGTAACGGCAATTCATCCAGAAGGACGTGGTGCAACGCTTGCTATGCGTATGGCACTTAATGATGCAAAGATTGATCCATCAGAGATTGGCTATATCAATGCGCATGGTACTGGTACACCGCTTAATGATCCCGTTGAGACGCACGTCATCAAAAAAATATTTGGCGCGCATGTTGCTCGCGATAATCCCAACCGTGGCGTTATTAGCAGCACAAAATCAATGACCGGACATATGCTTGGTGCTGCCGGCTCGGTAGAACTTTCATATGCAGCACTTGCACTCAAACATCAAATTGTACCACCAACGATTAATTTAACGACACCAGATAGTTTGTGTGATTTAGATTATGTACCAAATGTTGCGCGTGCCGTGCCGCTGAAATATGCGATGTCGAATGCGTTTGGTTTTGGCGGTGGTAATACCGTGTTGATTCTCAAAGCGGTGTAGACCTAAAACGTCATAGTCATATTAAGCCAGATGCGTGCTTGCTTAAGCGCAGCATTATTGTTTGGTATTTCCCATGCGCCACCAAGTTCGGTGACAACAAGATTGCCCCAATCACACCAGCGATATGAAAGCGTTGCAAAGAATGTGTGCGTGATCACACCCGGGGTGCGTGCAGCATCAGGATCAAGTTGGAAACCTTTAATAGTTTCACCACTTCCTGATGGATTCATACGACAAATAACGTTTGAGCTATTTGCGCGTGCCAGCGTAAATGGTGCTTGCGTCGCAATAGTAGGATTACTATTATTGAACTTCACAATATCGTCGGCATAATTTGATCCTGGCATTGCAAATAATGTATCGTTCCAACAATACCTCAATTCTAAATCTTCTGATTCGCGTCCCCAAAAATCATATCCAATATTAAATGTTACATCACCATGTTGATATGCGATACCAATCAGGGCTTCAAATTCATTACGTGGTTTAATTTTTACTTGCTGTGTTAGTGCATTCGCTGCAGGCAGAACAATGGGTCTGCCCAGAAGACCAAAGAGCATATATTGTCCCCAACTAAGCGATGTACAAACAGAATTTTTTAAACCGAGTGTACGATATTCATTGGCCGGACAAATATAATGCCAACGAAGTTGAGCAAGTAATTGTAAATTTTGCACGCGATGCGATTGATTTCTCGCGCGCCAAAACGTAAAATACCCATCAGCTCGTGCACCGAGTGCCCAATGTCCACCATAGCCCATGCGTACTTCAAAAAGATCTAATGCACGTGCAGTGCGCGTGGTTGGAATAATAAGTTCTGTTTGAAGACTAAGGCCTGCATGACGTTTTGCAATGCATTCGTAACCCAAGTTTACATATATATCGGCAACGCCCGTCTTACGTAATTTTTTATCAATTTTGCCATAAAGCAGTTCTTCTTGGAGCGAAAGAAAGGTTGTCGTATCTATAGTAGAACTTGCGCGTGATAACATAGTATCACCACGAAAATAGGAAGTTACTTGGCGGCAATCAACACTTGATGCTCGATCACACGCAACACAAAAATTTGGATTATTAACGCGATGTTCTATCGGAAGTGTGATGGTAAAAAATGCACCATCATGCAGTGACCCTAAGTTTTGATAATATTGTATCAAGGCACCAGCACTGCTCACACGAGGAGCAAGAGAGATTATTCCTGTTAGATTATCTGGAGATGCTTCATCAAACTTGAGATAGCGATGATCAATATTGATGCAGGGCGTTGCATGTGGATCACCAACGGTGAGCTGTGTATTTTGGCCAAACATAAAATATTGAGCTAAATCGTCTGGTGCAAAAGAGCGAGATGCAAAGGGTGTTACCCGCACGATATAATGAGGTTTTTTTTGATCCCACGTATGCGTAAGACTGTGGAGTGGTGCTACATCATAAGGTAAAAATGTTCCAGCGGGACGAGGTGACAAAAAAGTTTTATTAACAAATAAATCGCAGAGCAATGTATCATGTGCGATGACGGTAAGAAGTATTATTAACAGTGCTTGATTGATGCTCATTATATTGCGGAAGATATTCATGTTAGTAATCCTTGTACTAATACTTTTTAGTCCATTGCACTAAAAAAAAGGAGGCGATCGAAAGATCTGATCGCCTCCATAACTATTTCTGCGTTTAAATAACGCATGGTCAATACTGGTATTAGAATGAGAAACCAGCACCACCATAGATTGACCATGAACCGTTTGAAGCATGGCTTCCAGCGAATTCATAGTAACCACCTAAACGTACCAATACTGGGTATTCCCATTTACGCACGCCGTACGCAGCACCAGCATAAATCTTATGGGTAAGTTGTGGTCCAGTTTCAGCTGATATAGCATCTAAATCACAGCAATCAAGTGGGCTGCCAAATGAATAAGCATCATTACCAGCGCGAGGTCCACGGCAGTGGATTAATGTATCGCAGGTTGCAATGTCAGCAAGTGTAAAGTCTGCGCAGGAATTGTAATCCCAACCAGCAAGACCTACAAGACCGTTGCAGATGCAATCTGGGCAACAATCACCGATGTGTACTGAATCATGTTGTTTAGCATAAAGCTCATAACCAAGATCAAATGTGAAGCCACCATTGCTGTATGAACCACCAATTAATGTTGATACATGGTTTTGACGAGCAACTTCAACTTCAAATGTTGAAATGTTAGCAAGTGGTTGAACACCGGTTGTATTGAGTACACCTACCATTTGGTATTGACCCCATACTTTTTGTTTAAGACCAAGTGTACGAACTTCATGGTGACGGAAGAAATAACGATATTTTAACACAGCGTGTATTTCAAGAGCTTGATCTTCTCTTTTCCAAGGGGTGAAAGAAGACACGAAACCAGCACCTAATCCAAATGCACTACCATTACCAATCATAGGTTCCCAAACACGGCAACCATGTGATTTGTTGCTGGTAGGAATAACCATGCCGAAGTTGAAACCTAAGTTATAGTCATCACCACGTAAGTAGTCAAGACCAAAAATTAAGTCCATATCGCCAACACCAGTTTTGCCGACGTTGCAGCAAGGATCTACCATAGCTCTACTTAATGGGCATTGTTTTTCACCAAGAAATGTGCTGCCATCATAGCAGGTTGTTTCACATTGCTGTGCAATCGTACCATCAAAATAGTCTATCACACCAACTTCTGTCAAACCACCAACTGTATCAGGAAGACAGGTTGTGTTACAGGCATTAGTACAAATCTCTTGTGTAACTTCGCTACATACGTCGATGCAAGCTTCAAGTTTTTCATGAATCACTGGCAAATTGACGTACATATACATGCCTTTGTAGAGACATCCTAAGTCTTGGTAGTAATCAAATACTACACCCCAGCGCTTTTTCTCAAATTGCCAGGTGAACTCACTTTCTAATGTTCCACCGCCAGCGCTACGTTGAATTAATTGACTACGGTCAATTGGGCTTTGGCATTGTGTACCTATGCCACAATCACCAACGATAAACGCTGCGTTATCTTCCATACCGAAGTAGCGACCTATGCGTTCTGAACCGGTTGTTTGGTTATAAAGTGCGGTTATATTAAAGAACCCACCAAACTTACCTTTTTCTTTTTTCTTATGGATCATGTTCCATGTACCGGTATATTGACGTGCAAGATCAAATATGCCAAGCGCACGAGTTGCCATGAATGTTCTATTGGTTGTAACTGTTTGACTATCAGCATGCACTGCGTTTGCGAAGAGCGACGCTGCTATCAATACTTTTAACGAATTTTTCATAAATACTTCTCCTCGTGATCTAATTTTTTTATCACGGATTATACGAACGATACCTAAAATATCTATTGGGAATTCGCGTGATCGAACCTGACGTTGAAACTCCTTCCTTTTTAAGCTTCTTAAAAGTTACCACTTACCATTACCGATAAATTGCTTTGTGCTTCTAAGCCGGCTCCAGATGCATGTTTTAATTGAGGAGAGTGCTTCATGATGCATGCTTTTCTGTAAGCTTAGTTATCAGCTCAATAGCTTAACGATCCTTTTACAAGATATCAAGTGTTTTGTGTCAAGATTATTTGCTGAGGTCGTCAAAATACCTATCATTTTTTTATTCCTTGATTAAAATTATTCTTAATTTTACGCACTAAATGAATTGAGTAGATATATGAATAATTTTTTTTTATCGACCGTTCCATTTTTTATTCAGGCACTCTATGAACCGCTGCCTACCAGTAGCTCGGGCCATGTTCTTTTGTTTACCGTTATAAGTCGACATTATAATTTTTTTATAACACAAAACAAGATAATAGATGATCTTGCGCAGGGTATAAGCGTGCTATGTATTGGCATATTTTTTTTTACTCGGTGGTATTTATTTATTAAATGTGGTCTGCTGGTTATTAAAAAACAAATAAGCACAACGCGCATATATCCCATCGTAGTACTAATGATGCAGGTGGTGATAGCCTGCATCATTACCATATTATTTTATTGTATGCCCTGCACCACATTTATGAATAATGTAGGGATGCTTGCTGGTGGTTTTTCAATCACCATTATTTGTTTAATGCTCCTTACATGGTACGAATATCGCAGCAGCTATTCTTCGGTGCCCTCGGTGCAACGACCATGGGTTGCTGCGGGAGTATTAGCAGTTGTGCAAGGAGTAGGATTATGGTTGCCCGGTGTTTCACGGTTAGCAACGACCTACACGGTAGCTCGTTTTTTTGGGTACGTACCCAGACGAGCATTTGAACTTTCATGGGCAATTCAATTTCCGCTTACTGCTGCTGCAATGGTGCGGGGTATTGTCTGTTCTGTAGCGCATCCGCATGAAATTGATTGGCGATTATTAGCATATTTATTTCTGCCACTCGTATACGTGTCATATTATTTGCTTTGTTTTTGCTATCAGCGAGCGTGCAGATTTCAATGGTGGTGGTTTGCGCTCTATCTTATTTTGCCGCTGAGTGCTGCTATCTTACGTGCATTTAATACGTAATAATTGCACCGACAATTCAAAAGATCATACACTATATAAAAGTTGAGATATTGAAAAGTTGATAGTGGTGAGGAGATCATATGGCCTGGCAATCAAGACGATGGTATAAAGGTTTTGCGCAAACATTTGCCTGCTCATTATTGATGGAAGCGTGCGGTGTTGTCGGTTTTGCGCTTGCACTTTTTACTTTTTTTGCACTCATTTCACACAATCAATCTGATCCTTCAAATTTTTATATCAGTACGGACCTTCGAGGGATAACTAATTGGTGCGGCATGTATGGCGCCACTCTTTCGGCCACGCTCATTTATCTTTTCGGTATTATATCGTATTTTATTGTTTTTATGGTTGCTGGTTTTTCTTATGCATTACTCCGTGCCTCAACCATGCGTACATTATACTGGGCGGCCGGAGCGTGTGTATGTGCGATACCACTGCTGTGTACCTTGTGCCGTATTACCGGTATGGATTGGCATCTATATAATCCCGGTGGCATAGTTGGCTATCTTGGTGCTCAGTTTTTTGTACTTCGCTTTGGCGTGTATGGTGCTTTAGTAATGATCAGCATGATGCTCTGGATTTTAGGACTCGTGGCATGTATGCAATCAATTTCTCAAGGGTGCGTGGCATTAGTGCATGCGCTGATTATGATTATGCGCGAAATGATGCAACGCATGATACATGCCTATCAAGAATGGCATGCATATATTAATGATCAGTGTGCTGGCATCAAACTTTTATTGACGGCTACATCAGATCACTCGCAGCCCATCTATCCACAACAGGATCGACGCACTATACTTCCGCGTGAATCAGAGATGTCGCTTACACCGGCGCACGAAACTTCTTATGCACCTGAGCAACGTGATACTGTGCAAACACCTAATAATCAAGAAGATATTGCACGATTCCGTGAATATCCACTACAAAATATGACCTATTATCAATCATTTATGATGGGGAAAAATATCATACGCCTGCCTAATAGCGTAATGCGCGTATCAATTTTTACTGCAGCAGTGCAAAAACTTATGCAAGCGCACGTAGAAAAAAATTTACCACCTACGATGGAATCCACGCTAAAAGCAGCAGGTCCGTGCGTCGAATATCGCCTGCCTGATGTATCGGTATTTGCATCGCAACAAGCGCCACGTCGAGCTACGCAAGAATATGAAGTCGCGTGTAAAGAGCGGGCAAAGCGGCTTGAAGAAAAATTATTTCATTTTGGGGTAAAGGGTAGTGTTACGGCAATACGTCCAGGTCCCGTGATTACGTTATTTGAATATAAACCGGACATTGATACCAAAATTAGTAAAATCATTGCGCTTGAAGATGATCTTGCACTGGCACTCAAAGCATTGAGCATTCGTATCATCGCGCCAATTCCTGGTCGTAATGTGGTCGGTTTTGAAATAGCTAACGAAGATCGCGAACATGTTTTATTGCGTGATATTTTTATGCATGAATCATTTACCCAAAATGTGAGCATGCTTCCCCTCGTGCTTGGTAGCGATATTATCGGTAATCCGGTCATTGAAGATTTGGTTACTATGCCACACCTTCTGGTGGCCGGTTCAACCGGTTCGGGAAAATCGGTTGGACTCAATGCGATGCTCATGAGTTTGCTTTGCAAGCGAACACCAGAAGAATTGCGACTTATTTTAGTAGATCCAAAGCGTCTTGAATTTGGAGCATATCATGATATTGGTCACTTACTTTTTCCCATTCTTACCAACCCGCGTAAAGTTGCACCTATTTTAAAATGGTTAGTGCAAGAAATGGAGACGCGTTATGAAATGATGTCGCAATATGGCGTGCGCAACTTAATTGATTATCGCAGTATGCTACCCTCGTTTCATGCAGCAGGACAAGATGCACCAAATGTTCCATTTATTGTTTTGGTGGTTGATGAACTTGCTGATTTAATGATGGTGGCGGGAAAAGAGATTGAACAACATATCGCACGACTTGCGCAGATGGCGCGTGCTGCAGGTATTCATATTATTCTTGCGACCCAGCGACCATCAGTTGATGTGATTACCGGTATTATAAAAGTTAACTTCCCCAGTCGTATTGGTTTTCGCGTTTCATCTAAAATAGATTCAAAAACGATTCTTGATACATCAGGTTCGGAGAAATTACTTGGTCGTGGTGATATGTTATATATGAATGCGCGACTTATTGATTTGCAGCGCATACATGGTGCATATGTTTCTGATGATGAGATTTTAAAATTAACTAATTACATTCGTTCATATGGGCCATCGGAATATCTTGATGTGCAAGAAGAACTTGCCCGCACCGAACAGCATGGCGAACCATCAGAGCATGATGAACTTTATAATGAAGTGCATGAGTTTGTGAGCACGCAGCAAGAGATTTCGATTTCTATGTTGCA
>CAYPYR010000010.1:24501-25923 GCA_964415095.1 uncultured Pseudomonadota bacterium
AATGAAACTATCCCATAATTTATTGACTCAAGTATTGCCATCAGCGCACGTATATAGTGGGAATAATACTTATTCACTCAGTCAAGAACCTGCACAAAAGATTATTGCGCTCCATGAGCGTTCCTATACCGTTTCAATCGATTCGCGAACATTGCAATCAGGTGAAATCTTTGTAGCTCTTTTAGGTGAACAAACAGATGGTCACTTATATATTAACGATGCACTAGAAAAAAGGGCTTCAGTAATTATTCTGCAAAAAAATCATGCAATAATTAACCACTCATCTTCATGTATTACAGAACATCCAGACGTATTATTTATCGGTGTTGATGATACTCATGCGGCGCTTATTACCCTGGCGCAGCACGCGCGTGCAACATTTCATAAACCAGTCGTTGGTATTACTGGTTCTATGGGAAAAACGACTACCAAAGAAATGGTGGGAGCCATCCTTAAAGCAGCATCGATTGATGCATTAATATCTCATGGTAATCAAAATACGCTTATTGGCATTGCGATTAATTTATTACGTCTTGAATCGCATCATATGATGGGTATCTTCGAAGTGGGAATCAATGCGATTGGTGAAATGCAGGAGATTGTTGCGCTGCTTAAACCAACCATGGCGGCAATTACTGCTATTGGTCATGCTCATGGTCATGGTCTTGGTACGCGTGAGTCGATTGCACGAGAGAAGCGAGTATTGTTTTCATTGTTGGGACCTGATAGTGTTGGTGTTGTCCATGGCGATTGCTCATTTATTGGCACGAGTTCATACGCACATCCAGTGATTCGATTTGGGTTTAAGATGCGCAATCAAGTGCATGCTCGATTCATGAAACATATTGATAACGGTATTGAATTTATCGTGCGAGCGTATAACCATGAAGCAAAGATTTTATTGCCAACAACTAATGATGCGTTAGTACATAATGCGCTGTGTGCTACTGCTATTGCACATGCGCTTGGCATCTCGTTTGATGCGATCGTCCAGGGCATTCAATCGTTTAAGCCAGTCCAGGGACGATTCTTTGCGTGTGCGCTATCTCAAGATCGTGGCGTAGTAATCGATGATGCCTATAATGCTAATCCAGAAAGTATGAAAGCGGCATTGCTTGCGTTTCATAATATGACCCATGTTGGCAACAAGATTGCAGTACTTGGCGATATGCTCGAACTTGGTGAACAAGAAATATACTGGCATCGGCTTATTGGTCGTTTCTTACGTAAAATGACGAGCATCAATCGCGTGATATTGGTTGGTACTCGTGCTGCTCATATGGCAAAAACAGCCCCACTCAGTATCAAAATTACTTGCGTTAATGATTGGCAAGAAGCGCATGATCTGCTCAGTTCATTATTAAATAGCGGTACATTAGTATTGATCAAAGGCTCGGGCGGCATGAACTTGCGCAATATTAC
>CAYPYR010000010.1:26023-29285 GCA_964415095.1 uncultured Pseudomonadota bacterium
AAAAAGAATAGATTTGCATAACTACTTTTCATCGGCTTGGTACACGAAAAGCGATCGGAAATATCGCAAACCGGTTTAAATGTTGGATTAGTTTTGACTTTTTCTTCCGTGATAAATGTGTACAGTGCAATCAGAAAACCAAGAATTGCCAAAGAAATAATTGCATACAACATAATGCTCCTCAAAATTTTGGATACAACAAAAAATTATCACTATAAATCATAGTAATGCTTAAAAGATTTGAGCAATCAAAAAGAATTTAAACAATAAACATATCCTGTTTTTAAATTTCTCGATTTCTCGCCGGTGGTTTTTATACAATTTATATAATCTATTGTAGTAAACCCTAATAGTTATATAAGGAGTTGATCATGGCGAAACGTACCAATAATGTAAATTATATGCATCAAGCATTAGGGCTATCTATCCTACGTTTAGTGCTTGGTTCAATATTTATTGCACATGGTGCACAAAAAGTGTTTGGGCTTTTTGGTGGACCGGGACTTACAAAATTTGTTGCATGGGCAGGGACGATTGGCGTTGCACCGTGGCTTGCCTATCTTGCAGCATTTGCTGAATTGATCGGTGGTTGTTTAATGTTCTTGGGTATCTGTTGTGAACTTGGTGCATTGTTAACCATTCCCGTCATGATTGGTGCTGTGGTTATGGTACATTGGAACAGCGGCTATTTTATGCAAAATGGTGGCTTTGAATACCCATTAAATTTAATTTTTCTTGCTATAGCGGTCATTATTGGTGGTCCAGGTTTTGGTGCGTTATGGGATCCAGCACAACGTTATCGCAATTGATATTTTTATGCCAAAAAGATTATTGACCAATTGTGGTAATTCATAAATTTCATGCTGTTTGAGCCAAGTTCTTCGGGCTTGCCTAAGCACTCAAAAATGTATAACCTTATTACTAGAAAGGTGTCTTGGTTGATCGTAATACATCGTCCATGTGGAACGGTCTTCAAAAGAAAGGAGAGATATGATGAAGCATTGGTCACAAGATCTGGGAGCGCATGGTTCACTGATAGATCATCTCACCAAAATTCCACATTGCATGCTCAGAAATCATGAGATTGACTCGCTTGCACAAATTATTTTGTACATGTTGAGTCATGCGGATTGTTTTTCATTCAAACGAGCAGCATATTTTATCGACAATCCAGATTTTGATTGTTTAAAAGGTGGTGCAGGATTTCAACATGAAGAGGTGTTTGTATCACCGAATCTTATGTGTCATAGTCCGCAGCCATACCTTGAACGACTTTCAAGTTCACAATATAACAAACAAGTGCGCGATATAGCACGTCCAAGCATAAAACGTCAATGTGATAACATTAACGATAGTGCTGACTTTACCACGTTGTGTAAAGATCTTGGCGTAACAAATGCGGAGTGTGTATGTTGGCCACTTAAACACGGCAACTGGGGTGTACTCATTTTTGAACATGATAGTGTACTTGATCCGGCTCGTCGTGGGCTACTGGATAACGCAGTATCATTACTTGGTTTTTGCCCAGTTAGCTAATAGACATAACTATTTTATAAATGCCAAAATCCTAGTATTCTATACGCTATGTTTTGGCATTTATTTTTTAATAATTAACGTACGAGTTTATTATGAATGATCACGATACAACTATCGCAATATTAAAAGAGACCATACATAAGTTTATGCAAGAGCGTGATTGGCAACAATTTCATTCACCAAAAAATCTGAGCATGGCAATTGCGGTTGAAGCAAGTGAGTTGCAAGAAAAATTTATCTGGTGTTCTGAGCAAGAGTCATATCGTATTCTTGAAGAAGAGCGGGATGAGGTTGCGGCAGAAGTTGCTGATATCTTTATTGCACTACTTAATTTTGCGCATCTTTATAAACTTGATGTACCAACTATTATGGTGCATAAACTTGCTGAACTTGCACAAAAATATCCGGTTGAAAAAGCAAAAGGCAAGAACTTAAAGTATACGAAGTTATAATACTTACCGCATCATGGCTGCAATGCCAGGAAGTTCCGTTATTTCTCGTGCGGCAAGATACGCAAGTGTCGCGCCCCCACCCGTTGAGAGCACATCAATCTTATCCTGCATATCGCATTGAAATGCTGCTGCCAATATATCGCCACCACCAATAACCGTATATGCTGGGGCATTGGCAATCGCTTCTATAATCTCAAAAGATCCATGAGCATACCGTGGATTATCATACATTCCCATAGTCCCATTTGCAAAAATAGTGCCGGCTAAGGTGAGACCATTAATAAAAAAATCAATGGTTTGTGGACCGATATCAACAATCATACCTTGAGCGGGAATCTGATCAATAGTGGTTGTATAAAGTTTTTCATCATTTGGTAATACATAACAAGCATCACGAGGAAGACGAAGCTCAACCTCATATTCTTGGGCCAGCGTAATCAATTTTTGTGCGAGTGCAATACTATCTTTTTCCATATATGACGCACCAAGCTTATACCCTTTTGTTATTAATAATGGATGGGCAAGTGCGCCGCCAATCATAATGCTTTGTGGGCGCAGCATATCTGGTTGCATGATGATAGCACTTAAGAATGAGATTTTATCTGAAAGTTTGTTGCCCCCGCAGACCATGACAAAGGGTTGATATGGTTGTGTGCGGAGCAGATCGAGCGCTTCACATTCTTGTTGTACCAATAAACCAAATGCACGATCATTTCTTTTGAATTGCTCACAAAGTAGGGTGATTGAGGTGTCATTGCGGTGCAGCGTGCCAAAGGCATCATTAACATATTGATCTGCAAGGATTGCAAGTTCGCGTGCGAAAGCAAGATCATGCGTTTGTTCACCCGGAAAAAAACGCAAATTTTCAAGTAACACGATATCAACGCGTTGCAATAATTCTTCAATTGCTTGATCATCAAGATCCTCAGAAAATGCAATTGAATAGTCTTGGTTTTCAAACCAGGGAAGTAAAATCTTTGTAGAATGGTCACGATCAACACCGTGCGATTTACCAATATGGGTTGCCAGTACTATTTTACCTTCACGCTCGAGTATGTGATCAAGCGTGGGCATGATGCTTTGTAATTTATAGTCATTAATGATAGTACCATTAGCGATGGGTATGTTTAAATCAGCACGCACGAATGTGGTTTTATTATAAAACGATAATTGATGAATAAAAGATAATTGTTCAGGTTTCATGATACTATATACCCTCACCCGCGTTATAAATTTTTTTGCTTTCTTAGCTAAGAATAGCGGATGAGGGTATA
>CAYPYR010000011.1:0-6641 GCA_964415095.1 uncultured Pseudomonadota bacterium
TGGATATCCCTGCAATTAATGCCCACCAGCTCCAAAACTTAGGTGTTTTTCCTGATAACATCGACTGGTCTCCCTGTATTTGTACTATCTGCCATGAGCAATTTTGCTCCTACCGACGCAATGGAGCCGGTTATTCCCTGCGTAACGTCACGCTCGCTATGCTCCGATAGCGGCTATTTTACCCTGCAAAGCATCATTTATTTAGTCAAAACCCCCAGTATTTCTTGTATTGAGTATATTAGTGATTTACAAAAAATTAATTACTGGTAGAATTAAATGTAACTACAGAGTAGTAATAGTAGTAAATTTTTAGGGGGAAAAGTGAATATTTCAAAAAACAAATTTATTGTAGCGATGCTTGTATTAGTATCAGTGCTTGGTGTTCAAATGGTGCATAGCTTGCCAACCGTATTGAAGCCAGAAAGCTATTCGCTCGGTCTCGTTTTAGGTAAAGTTTCTCCAAAATTAGAAGAGTCATACAATAATTCGAAACATAAATGGGCTTGGTATGTCGGTGCAGGTACTCTTGGATTAGCAGCATATTGTGTGCTGAGGAAAATTGTTACTGCATACAGAATGGGCGCTTTTAAAGGTGAATGCAATGCTGTCGCTTGGGAACAATCCCAATACGCCAAACAATATGCCATAGTTCAAAAAATAGTTATAAAGCTTGCTGAAAAAATGAGAATTGCAGAGCCTGCTCTATACATGACGAGTAATAAAACACTAACAGGAGGATTTGCAGGTGCTAAAAGATTAGGACATGATTCGGCAATTTTTGTAAATCCCATGCTTGTTAAAGATTTTTTTCCTAACTTAGAATCAGTGTTAGCACATGAAATGTCACATATTAAAAATAATGATAGAGAAAATAATGGAGCCTTAACTATTCTGCGTTACCTATCATTTTTAGCACCTATTGCCAAAGTTGCGGGTGATGTCCATTCCAAAAGCGAATCAGCAACAAAAATTGAAAAGCCTAAATCGGTCATTGATACTTATACATTTGCTGTAGCGTTACCACTTATGATGTATCTTATGGAACAAGCATATGGTAGGTCTTGTGAGGCTATTGCAGATTTAGCGGCGATGAAATATGCAAGTGATTCATCACAGTTGATAGAATTATTTAAAAAAGCAGATCCACGTAAACTTGATCGATCAATGTATAATTTTTTAAAAGAGCTTGCATTGGATCATCCTTTTACCGATAAACGGATTGAATATTTAGAATATGTAGCGAAATTTCCTCTCTATGGAAAAATATGCCATCCAATTCAAACACTCTTTGAATCAACGACTGCAGCACTTAATGTTATTTCTCCCTCAGTTGGTGCAGCTTATGAAAGCTCAGATCATAAATTACTCTGGACGCTCGGTGGTGCATGTGGTATTGCCGCAGCAGGTTATGGTACCTACTTATTAGCTAAAAAGGGCTGGAAAAAACTTTCTGGTACAAATGACGAGATGATGGAGGTTGTACAATGATATCTGTACGTAAAAAAATAGTAATGCTATTAGCTTTTTCATCGTTCTTTGGAATACAACCAACTTTTGGTTTGTCTCGTTTTGATGCACTCAAAACTAAAATATGTGCTATGAAAAATTCATGTACTAGTTCTGGAAAAAATTTGTATCTACGCTGTTTAAATCTGTTTAAAAGATCTCCAAAAGTCGAAAAGCCTGAGTACGTAAGAATACTGCATCCAGATCAAAAAGAAGTAATCATGATTCTGAATGGCAAAGCTCAAAGCATAGGGTTAACTGATCGTCGTCAACAAGGGCTTTTTTTAGAAATTGACCTTGAACAAGATTCTATTAAATCAGTACTTGAAAATTTTAGATCATATAAAGAACAACGCAGTACAGTACCTAATAGCCCCTATAAATTTTACATTGATAAACTCGATATTAATGAAACTGATCAATTAGAGCATTGTTTTATATATTGCAATGAAAATGAATGTAATCCAAATGTGCCGCATCGATTAATGCATCTTGCGCAGAATGATCGCAATGCAGTTGCAATTGATGATTACGACAAGTTGAAATCAGTTATCGAAGAAGTAAAATCATTTACCCAGAAAACCGGTTTTGCGCGATTTCTGCCATGGACAAAATCGTTAGCTTTTGAAATTGTTGTTTCGCAAGAACACTATAAACAATTAGTACATGATGGTGTGCTACTTAATGAACGTACATAAATAGAGGTTATAATAATGAAAAACGTAACAAAGAAAACAATAATATTATCATTGGTTTTAGGATCAATGATGAGGATGCAAACAGTACAATGTTTGCCATCAATGAGTTCAATGGCAAGTTCAGCCGCATCAGTAGCTAAAGAAAATAAATGGTTACTTATGAGTGCTGCAGTTGCAGCATGTGGTGTTGCTGGTTTGTATGCTTATTTTAAATTATGGCAGCAAGATAATCGAGCAGTTGAAAAACAAAAGCATGCTCTGAGAACTGAGCAGTATAAACAACGTGCTCAAAATATTAGAGACCAAAAAGCAAATCAAAAATATATCTTAGAGCTAAAATCAAATGGTGCTTATTCTACACCTTCTTATGAAGAAGAATCTGTAGCAAATGCAACATGCATAACAAAAGAACAGTTAACCAGTGAAGGTTTTGAGCCTAAGGCTGCCTGTTATCGATTGATATCAAAAGAAAAAGCGCCTATGGATGAAGCTTATTCTTTCGGAGAGAATATTCATGAAATTGTTGCTCAGCTCAAAAAGATTGTAAAAAGAGAAAAAATTAGACTTAAAGTTGTTATCTCAAGCAAAGATATGCTAATAGTTAACAAAAAAAAGATATAGCAAGTTCGTATGCTTCGATCCGTCTTCGTCAAGACTACGTCGGACACGGCAAGCTCATATCCTTCGACAGGCTCAGGATGAGCGGGCCTACGGAAAAACGAATGATCTTTATCAAATATTAAAAATATGTAAAACAAGTAAAGTTTAAGATGAGCCAGTTGGAATCAATCCAGCTGGCTCTAATTTTTTATATATGAAACAAAGAGCGAATCATTGATACGGTTGTAACGGACTTAAGGCCAGCGGCGGTTTGTTCTTGCAGCGCAATCGCTTCACGAATAACCGGCAATGTCTCATGTACCGTCTTGATTAGACTTTTAAAATCTTTTTTTGAATTATTAAGTAACGTATCAAGTGCATCAAATACATCGCTGAGTGATGCAGCAACTTCTTCTTGAATGCGTGGTATTGGTAAACTGCTTACAATAGGAAGACTTCCCGCAACGCTTTGCAAGATACCAAGCCCGCGTAATGCCGTGCTTTTACGATCTGCTTGATCAAGATAGGTCTCAATCATCGGTAAATATTTAGTTTCAATTTCCTTTTGTTGCTCTTCAAGCGTGATGTACAACGCGCGCATTTCAGTAATATTTTCTGCAATGGTGCTGCGTGTATCATACAATTTGTAGGCAATGAATCCATACGTTCCTACAATGATGAGCATGATAGCGCCGATGATACCAAAGAATATGGTGGATTTTTTCATTATAATGATCCTCTATGCAATGATTAGAATCCGAAAAATTTTTTGACCGACTGACCAATATCACTCGATTGATTTGGTTGTTCTTGTTTTTCCTCGCCCGATGCATCTGCTCGTGCACATTCAGCATCTTTTCGACAAACAACAATTACTTCTTTGGTTTTCTTAATAGTTGCATGAACTTGTGGTGCATCAACATTAGTCATACGCTCAAACATCTTTTCAGCAGTAACTAATATAGTATTAACGTTACTGAGCATTGTTTGTTGTTTGACGAGTGACGCCAAAAGACTGGTAACTACCGAAGTAGGCAGTACCGTGGTGGCTTTTGCGGTTTTAAGTGCATCACGCAGACGATTATTGCCGGATTCAACTTCAGTGCGATATTGTGCAAGTTCATTTTTTCGTTGTTTAATATCGGCGAGTAATTCATTTAATTGACCGTCGATTGTGGTTAATTCAGTATCAATTTTTTTTAGCATTCCTTTGCTTGATTTTTTGGGACCGGTGGCTAGTTTACCGACACTTTCAAAAAAACTACCATGCATCGGTGTCGAAAGAGTTATGGTGATTAGCATAATCATTAATAATGATAGCGTACGCATTATGATTCCTCATTGGTTAAGATACTCATAAATGATAGGTGATACTTATTTTTTTTATAATACCATAAAGAGCTATTGCATCTCGACGATTTACTATGATATTACATGAGAGCAGTATTAATTAATATACGAGGATAAATGATGATCAATGAAAAAATGTTTGAAGAGTTAGTGGCTTGGCCAAAAAAGCTACAAAAGGGTGCTGATCTTGCTACAACTTTTTATACTACGCAAACCGCAGAGCTTGTTCCAAAACAATTATCCGGGATTGCTTTTTTTGGCATGGGCGCCTCTGGTATTGGTGGCAGGATTGTAAAAACCATTTTAGATCGAGAATGTCGTATTCCAAGTTATGTGGTCGACTCAACCGTGTTGCCGGCATATTTTAATAATAACATGCTCGCGATAGTCATCTCGTATTCCGGGAATACCTGGGAAATGGTTGAGGTATTTGAAGAGCTGCGTGAAAAAAATATACCAATGTTAGTGCTGACGCATAATGGTACGCTCAAAGAACAATGCCAAAAGCACCACGTCCCCGTTATTGAAATCCCGCAAAGTCTTACTCCCCGCTCTGCATTGGGGCTGTTTCTTGGCGTACTGTTAACCTTGCTCGATCATTGGCAATTGATGAATGGAAAACAGATTTTGCAAGACATTATAGGTTTTTTCGAAAAAAATCGCGCATATTATGCCGAAAAATCGACCTATAATGATTTTTTAGATCAGGTGCGTGATCAAGAGCTCTTCTATCTCTTTGGTGTCTCATCAGATAGTGATGCGGTAGTTGTACGTGCCCAAACTCAATTTAATGAAAACAGTAAATTACCCGTGGTTTCTGGCAATATGACTGAAGTGTGCCATAACCTGATTGAGGGAATGGGGGGGGTAAAGAACCCGCCTCGGGTGGTCTTTGCCTCCACTGACTATGTGCCAGTGGGGGTTTTGCGCTCAGTAAAGGCACTCCATGATGTGCTTGCGAAGCAAGGGGTAAGCCTTTACAAAATGCCTATTTTAGGCGATAATTGGATAGAACAGTTCTTTCATATACTATTCTGGTCAGATTTTGCGTCGTGGTATCTTGGCAAAGAGCGCAACGTTGATATGGTACCAGTTCCTATGATTGAACAACTAAAATTGAAACAAATCAGTATTTTGTAATTCGAAAGAAACGCTATGAAGGCAGAAATTCATCCAGAATCTTATGACGTTACTGCACAATGTGTATGTGGTTATAGCTTTGAAACCAGTTCAACTAAGCCATCATTGCGTGTAGATATTTGTGCAAATTGCCACCCATTCTTCACCGGTACCCAAAAGTTTATCGACGAAGCTGGACGCATTGAGAAATTTGAACGTCGTTACAAAAAAACTAAATAACGCTTCTGCATACCATAGAAACAACGTCTATGAATTGGGAAGCACTTACCAAAGAATATGAGCAACTAACGAATCAGCTTGCAGCCACAGCGCTTGATAAGAACGCACGTGGACAAATGCAAAAGCGTGTTTCGCAAATTGCTAACCTTCTTGAAAAACATGATCAGCAGTTGCAGCTTATCGCCTTGTGCGATGAGCTTGCGCTGCAATCGGTCAAAGATCCAGAACTTGCTGAATTGTATCAAGAAGAAATTGTTTCTTATAAAGAAAAACTTCTTGAGCTCGAAAAAGATTTTTCGTTGTTACTTCATCCAGCGGATGAAATGAACGAACGTTCAGTCTTTCTTGAAATTCGCGCAGGAGCTGGTGGGCAAGAGGCAGCGCTTTTTGCTTCTGATCTTTATAAAATGTATAGTAACTATGCATTATCTAAAAAATGGCACGTCGCAATTGTTGCCGCAAGTGATACGGATCTTGGTGGGTTTAAAGAACTCATTATGCATATCACGGGCAAAGATGTGTACAAACACTTAAAATTTGAATCTGGTGTGCATCGCGTACAGCGTGTACCAAACACTGAAACGCAAGGCCGAGTGCATACGTCAACCGTCACGGTTGCTGTGCTTCCCGAAGCTGAAGATGTTGATATCACCGTTAATATGAATGATCTTCGTATTGATACCTTTCGTGCAAGTGGTGCTGGTGGACAACACGTTAATACCACTGATTCTGCAGTGCGTATTACGCACATTCCAACCGGTTTGGTAGTGAGTTGCCAAGATGAGCGCTCACAAACCAAGAATAAAGCGCAAGCGCTGAAGGTTTTGCAATCACGATTGCTCGAAGCTGAAAAAGAGCGCAAAGAAGCTGAACTTTCTGTTCAGCGGAAGTCGCAAATTGGTACGGGAATGCGCAGTGAAAAGATTCGCACCTACAATTATCCTCAAAATCGTATTACTGATCATCGCATTGAGCTCACGCTTAAGAAGCTTGATATTATTATGCAAGGCGTGATTGATGATCTTATTGATCCATTGATGGCATGGGAGCATGAGCAGCGCAAGCATTATAGTCCCTTTGCTGAGTTCATGTAATCGAAGCCTGATATTTTTTCTTTAATATAAATAA
>CAYPYR010000011.1:6741-9551 GCA_964415095.1 uncultured Pseudomonadota bacterium
GAATTCATGAAAAATATAATAAAGTTATTTAGTCTATTATTTATAGGGTTAACAACTAATTTATTTAGCATAAGCAGTCCTATTCATGAAGCTGTTCGTAAAAATGATGAAGCAGAAGTAAGAAGATTATTGGAAGAAAATCCACAAAACGCATCAATTATACATACAGAATATTGTGGACTAATATCTGGCACTGAGGTGCTACCACTTCATTGTGCTGCTTACAGTGGCAATGTTGCATTAATAAAATTGCTTTTAGCGGCATTTCCTGATGGAGCAAAAGTCTGCGATGGGCATAATTTTCTACCATTTCATTATGCTATTGGATATGGTAATTATGAATCGGTCGTGATTCTTCAAAATGCATATCCTGCTGGTGCAAAAATTAAAAATTGTTACGGTGAATTACCATTACATCTTGCAGCAAAAAATAGAAAACGCAAAGAAGTAGAATTGCTTTTAGCAACATACCCTGATGGTGCTAAAGTTGCAGATGCAAATATAAAAGGAGGTTGTAACGGTAATGACTGGTGTGGAGAATTACCGTTGCATTGGGCGGTGAGAACTAGTGATCATAAGTTAGTAAAAATGCTTTTAAAAGTTTATCCCGAAGGTGCAACAATACCAAGTCAACGTCGGAGTTATCTTCCTTTGCATGTTGCAGTATCAAGATTTGGACATTATCGAATAATAAAAACACTTCTGAAAGCATACCCTGAAGCAGTTCATGTGATGGATAAGAAGAACAAAAAACCGATAGATCACGTTCGTGATAACCTAGAATATTATAGTGAGAGTGCATTAGGATCTTACTCTTCTTTCGAATGTGCTATTCTTGAAGATAATTATGCTGATGATGATGCTAAAATAAACGAAAAAGCATTGAAAGAAGATCGTAATGCAAGTATTTCAGCAGATGCTGCAAGTGATTCTGATAGACAAAATATCAAGCGTCGATTAGCAGTGAAGTATGTACTTAAAAAAATAATAAATTTACTTGAGCATCAAGCAAATTTATTGAATCTATAAGATGTATATTTAGGGACAAAAAACATGAAAAAATACAATGTAATTTTGTGGATAGGTTTGCTCTTTAGTAATTTTAGTTATGGTATAACGCCAGAAAAAGCTCAAGAAATACAAGCATATTTTACGAATCTTTATAAGAATGAATTTGAGCCAGAAGCATTGAAAGTGTATCAGTGTTTAAAAGAGTATGGTAAGGAACTGAGAAAAAATGCTCCAGGTTATACATTATTGCGGTGTGCACAAAATACGCGAGCAGCCTGCAAAAATTTTGTTTCATTTTTGCGTACACATCAAGAATTGTGCGATATAGCTATTGTATATTTTGGTGTACCATTAAATAAAGAAAGTGGTGTAACTACATTGCATATGCTTGCTGGTTTTGCAGAAATTAATGATTTTAAATGGTGTATGGAAATTGCTGATCGCGCATCAAAATCTATTCCAACAAAATTTTTTCCCGATATCAATGAAGTTCGTACCGTAGTTGGTCGTTATGCAATTCATTATGCTGCTGGATATAATCATGATAAAGCAATGATTGAATATCTTTCAAGCATTAATGTATCAATGAACGTGCAAGACAATAAATTATTAACTCCTCTACATGTTGCATATGCATTTAATAATAATGATCAAGTTATTGCTGCTTTGATTGAAGCAGGTGCTTCTACTATGGCGCGAGATAATACTGGTAAGCTGCCGCATGATTATAGAAAAAACAACTAATTAATTGTTTCGATTTAGATAATAATAAAGCGGGGCTCTGAATTTCAGAGCCCCGCTTATCTTTTAAAGCTTATAGTTTGTTATTCTTTTTAAGTTGTATGCCAATAGATCTGCTATCATCACCACGTGTTCTTCTAGGGAACCCACCATAAAGCAATTCTTCTTCCATAAGTTGCTTTTCTACTCTTTGTAGTGCTTCAGTTTGTCTTATTGCATCAGGAGATGCTGCACCTTTTGGAACCGTAATGGTGAGAAGTGCTCGTACTATTTCAGGATTTCCCTGTTCTAGAGCCTGCTCGATTGGTGTCTTGCCTTTTTTATCAGGTTGGTTTAGATCAACGAATGCTGCAGGTTGTGATTCTTTAATATCGTTAATGGCTTCAACATCGTTTTCTTTTATAGCAGTAATCAAGTCTTCTGCAGTTTTTTCTTTTTGGGCTGCAATCCATTTGCTCAGCGTTTCAAAGCCAAGATATGAACTACTTCTTTCAGCTATATTTAATAAAATATTAGACTTATGAATCTGGTTTGCCGTATTGCGAAAAGCTCTACCTACTGCTCCCTGGAATTCTGTCATAGACGTTTGATATAATGCACGTAACTTATCAATAGCGTCTTTCATCTGTTTACTAGAAAGAGCTTGTTTACCATATTCTTGTGCTTGTTCTTGCGTCTTTCTCCAGATAGCTTGTGCATATTCTGTTGAATGTTGACCGAGAGCGCTCAGACCTTCGGCTGCTTTTTGTTTCGCTGTTTGTTGTAATAAATCAACCCAGCTTACTTCTTTCGGGCTTACATCTTCCAGGATTACGTCTTCAAATCCGTCATTTACTGGTTCGCTACTTACTGTGCCCATGATTGGTGCAAATAAGCTTAAAAGTAATAATTTTTTTATAGTTTTCATAATTCCCTCGGGGTATCAACACTGTATTGATGTTTATACAAAATCCGGTTTTTTATGGATTACCCGGCCTTTTTTAGTAATATCTAACTCTCTTATGACTAATTATAGTGTAGCATTATCTATATATAAAATTCAAATAGAATAAAATATA
>CAYPYR010000011.1:9651-17607 GCA_964415095.1 uncultured Pseudomonadota bacterium
ATCTTAATAAAAACAAAAAATATCTTTTAGCTTAAAAGGAGAAATCATGAAGATATTCAAATCATTATTATCTATTTCATTACTTGCTCTGTTGGGTTTTGCAATACATGCAGAAGAGCCAATGTATAAAATGGAAGAAGTTGTTGCATTTGAGCAACCAGAGTTGTTGCCAGAATTAGTTGAAGTTGTATCAATGGATCCAATGCAGAAGATAGATGCTATTAAAAAAGAAGAAATTAGTTTTATGAAGATGGTTAAAAAGCATGATGGTGCGTGGTGTGATTTCATGCGCAAAGCCGAAGACAAGAAAATGGCATTAATGCACCAGCAACATGATGAAAAAACAGATCTTGCGATAAAACATCTTGAAGCAAAAAAACCAAATCAATCTCTGCAGGAAAAAGCAGCAATGTGTACAAAGCATCTTGATGAATGTGTAGCGCTTCATGAAAAGCATCATAAAGAATGGAAAGATATGTGCATGAAAAAAGATGAAGAAGCAAAAAAACTTGCACAAGAACAAGAAAAAGAATTTGCTGCATTTAAAAGCAAATGGCAAGAATGTAAAATGAAGCACTAATTGATGCGCCAAGTAATTAATATTTAACATGCGTAATGTATTGATAATACAGGCGTATAATTAAATTTAATTAATAGACAGATGACCTGTTTTTTGGCAGAGTATTTTTCGGTATTCTGCTCAAAAACAGGTCATAATTTTTTTATACTACACCAAAGGAATTTACATGGAATCATTATATGCATTGATGTCGCGTTGTTATACTACGCTGCGAACTTATATCGTTATAGTTGGCATCGCGCTTACTGTCTGCGCTCTCACCTTTTTCGTATACAGCGGACTTGCGCATGCAATGGTTCTTCATCTCCTTGATTCATCACGTTACATGGCACTTGCCGGTATCGTAAGTATCTTGCTGGTTGCCGCAATCGCGTCCCGCGAACGTGCAATGATTAACTGGCGTTTGGTTGCTAATGCATTGCTACTGCAAGGTGTGCTTGCGTTTTTCATTTTACGTACTAATGCCGGACATGCATTGTTTGAAATGATTGCTCAAGGTTTCACCGCGCTATATGGTTTTGCAAATCATGGTGTGCAATTTGTATTCGGTAACTTAGGCGTAGCAAACGGGCCTGCCGGCGTGGTATTTGGGCTGCAAATTTTACCGATTATTATTTTCTTTGGTGCACTAACGGCGTTATTATTCCATCTTGGTATCATCCAATTATTAGTGCGTGGTGTGGCATTTGTGGTGCAACCATTGTTAGGTACAAGCGGTGCAGAAACATTATGCGCTGCTGCAAATAGCATGCTTGGTCAAACTGAAGCGCCATTACTGATTAAAAATTATTTGCCGACCATGACTGAATCTGAAATTTTGGTGGTCATGGTAAGTGGTATGGGAACGATTAGTGGATCACTGCTTGCTATCTATGGATCAATTGGTGTGCCAATGCAACATTTACTTGCCGCAAGTGTGATGGCGGTACCGGGTGCATTACTTATCGCAAAAATGTTATTACCAGAAACTGAAGTTTCACAAACCGGTCGTGATGCATCAGTAAAAATAAAGTCAGAAACAAAAAATATTCTTGATGCCATCTCTGGTGGCACGGTTGATGGCATGTACCTTGCACTCAATGTTGGCGCGATGTTAATTACCTTTATTAGTTTAATTGCGCTCATTAATTATGTATTACATGATGTTTGTGGTTTTTATTCACTCAATCAATTATTCTCAATGATATTTGCACCGTGTGCTCAGTTGCTTGGTATTGCATCAAGCGACGCAGCCGTTGCTGGAGAGCTTTTAGGAACTAAACTTGCCGTAAATGAGTTTGTAGCTTTTTCAAACATGACGAGTGCTGGACTGAGTGAGCGATCACGTGCTATTTTAACCTATGCGCTCTGTGGATTTTCAAATTTTTCCTGCATCGGTATTCAAATTGGTGGCATAGGCGCATTAGCACCGCAAAAGCGTGAATTACTGACACGTCTTGGCATGCGTGCATTACTTGGCGGCACCCTTGCAAATTTTTTAAACGCAGCGATTGCCGCATTATTGATATAAAAATTGAGCAAAAAAGGACATGAGAGAATGAGCTATATTAGAACGTTTGAAGAACTTTCAATGCGCGATGTTGCACTTGTCGGTGGCAAAAACGCCGCGCTTGGTGAAATGATCAACGCACTTTCGGATAAGGGAGTGCGTGTCCCTTCTGGTTTTGCATTAACCGCTGATGCCTATCGCGCGCATCTTTCTTATTATCATCTTGAAGAAAAAATTGTAGCATTGCTTGCAACTATTGTACCGAAAGATATTGCAACATTGCAAAAAGCAGGACGCACTATTCGCGAATTAATTGGTGGCGTACCATTGCCTCCTGAGATCACCAAAGAAGTAGAAGAAGCGTATGCAGCATTGGTTAAGCGCTATAATGGCAATGGTGATGTTGCATTGCGATCTTCTGCAACTGCTGAAGATCTACCTGAAGCCTCATTTGCGGGCCAACAAGAAACGTTTCTTAATGTGCGTGGCGCACAAGAAGTGAGCAAACTTTGTCCTGCTGTGTATGCATCACTTTTTACTGATCGCGCCATTATCTATCGTATTGAACATGGTTTTGATCATCTTGCCGTTGCACTTTCTATTGGTATACAAAAAATGGTTCGTTCTGATCGCGCATCATCCGGTGTTATGTTTACGCTTGATACCGAAAGTGGTTTTAAAGATGTGATCTTAATTAATGCGGCGTATGGTCTTGGTGAATATGTGGTACAAGGCATTGTTGAGCCGGATGAATTTTATGTGCACAAGCCAACCCTTGCCGCTGGATTTTCACCCGTGCTAAAAAAAAGATTAGGTAAGAAAAATAAAAAGCTTATCTACAATGAAGATGATAATGGTTTGACCAGCGTGCCGGTATCGGATGTGGATTATAACCATTTTGCACTTACGGATGATGAAATCTTATCTCTTGCGCGCATGGGACTTGCGATTGAAAATTATTATTCAACGCTTCATGATCGTTGGTGTCCCATGGATATTGAGTGGGCCAAAGATGGTTTTGATCATAAAATATATATCGTGCAAGCACGTCCAGAAACGGTGCACAGTTTGCATAATGTACCGCTTGCTCTGACTGAGTACGAGATTAAAGCAGATCGTGCTACGTTGCCCGTGCTCGTCACCGGTAATTGTATTGGGCGTTCAATGGTGAGTGGTCGTATCAAAGTGATTGATTCAGCACACGATATCGCATCCTTTTCTCCGGGAGAAATTTTAGTAACCGATATGACTGATCCTGACTGGGTACCAATCATGAATATTGCCGCCGGTATCATTACTAATCGTGGTGGCCGCACCTGTCATGCTGCTATTGTCAGTCGTGAACTGGGCATTCCGGCGTTAGTAGGTACGGGTAATGCGACTACTATTTTAGAAGATGGCAAAGAAGTAACGCTTGATTGCAGTACGGGACTTGTGGGTTCACTCTATGAAGGTGTTGTGCCTTTTGTTAAACATGAAGTGATCGTTACCGATTTACCAAAAGCACCGTGCCTGATTATGCTTAATGTGGGAAACCCGAATGAAGCTTTTTTTGATGCACTCCTGCCAAGTGATGGTGTCGGTCTTGCGCGAGTTGAATTCATTATTAATCACGCAATTCAGATTCATCCAATGGCGCTTGTATATCCGGAGCGCATTACTGATTTTCATGATCGCGAAAAAATTGATCGCTTAACGTATGGCTATACTGACAAAAAACAATTTTTTATTGATACGCTTGCGCAGGAAGCGGGAACGATTGCTGCGGCGTTTTATCCGCGTCCGGTTATTATACGACTTTCCGATTTTAAAAGTAATGAGTATCGGCAGTTAATTGCTGGTGATTATTTTGAACCACATGAAGAAAATCCCATGCTCGGATTTCGTGGTGCATCACGGTATTATCATGACGATTATCGTGCAGCGTTTGCGCTCGAATGTGCGGCGATGAAAAAGATTAGAACGGACATGGGGCTTACCAATGTGAAAATCATGATCCCGTTTGTGCGCACCGTTGATGAAGGTAAAAAAGTAATTGCATTAATGCGTGAATATGGATTAGTTCAAGGTGATAATGGTCTTGAAATTATCA
This sequence comes from uncultured Pseudomonadota bacterium, assembly GCA_964415095.1. Lineage (GTDB taxonomy): Bacteria > Babelota > Babeliae > Babelales > UBA12411 > CAYPYR01. The sequence continues at coordinate 13,813 of CAYPYR010000011.1, forward strand.
TGATGTGTGAAATACCATCTAACGTGATCTTAATAGATGAATTTAGCAAAGTCTTTGATGGTTTTTCAATTGGTTCGAATGATCTTACGCAATTGGTTCTTGGGATCGATCGTGATTCACATTTGATCGCACCCTTATTTAATGAACGTGATCCCGCAGTGATGGCTATGCTCCATCAGGCAATTGCCGGTGCACGACGCAATAATAAACCGATTGGTATCTGTGGTCAGGGACCTTCAGATTATCCGGATCTTGCACATGATTTAATTGACGCGGGTATCAACTCGATTTCACTCAATAGTGATTCACTTATTGGGCTGCGTCGGGTGTTGTAGTAGCGGGCCTTGCAGTACATAGTGCCAACAGTTCATGCATCTGCCATGATAGTCGAGTGAGTATCGATTGCAATTGCATTCGCACGGTGGTTCTACTGCAACAAAGTAGCCATTGTGTCGTTTGAAGCAATGCCCGGGTATTGCTTCGATGATAGTTAATGTTATTAATGATATGATTCCTAAAAAAATTAGTAATCGAATTTTCATAATTCCCCCAATGGTATGTTTTGTACTTCTTCCCCATACCCATAATAAATTATTTTCTATTGTGAAATCAATTAACATGGTTTTAATTCAAATTAAGATATAATTTGACGCGAAGTTCGCACCCATTCGACTACGCTCCCGTCTTCGCCAAGGCTACGCCGGGCAGGCAGGGCGAACGGATTTTTAGAATTTGTCTTTTGATAACATATATGTCTTCACATCAAGAATTAATGAACGAGTGAAAAATTTGTTTATAACTTTGTAAAGACTACGAAGTACCAGCAGAGCAAATAGAAAATCTTATTTTTGATGCTTATAAGCTCAATAAGCCACATAAACTTATATAAAGACTTGCAGCTTTTACCAATTCCCTTTAATCTTCAAACAAGATAGACGATTGCTCAAGAGGAACAGCTATGATCACGATAATTTCATTATATTCGCTCGTAATAGGAACGCTCATTGGCCTGTGGTACGGTCGCTTATTTATTAATCAGCAAAAAAAAATATTTTTAGCCGGAAGTAATCCACTGAGTGCAAGTGTTACCGGGTTGATGCGTTACGTATTATTGGTAGCAATCATCTATACTTCATTTCGCTTTTTATCGCTAGATAAATGGTTCTTGATGATTGGACTATTCATAGGGTTTTGGTCGATGATTATTTATAAGGTGCGATCCTCATATGAACATTGAAATCTTTCCGCATAATATTCCTATTCTTGCCTATTTTGGTATGACCCATGCATTTTGGAATCTTAATACCGCCACGTTGCGTGATACCTGGGTTGCCATGGGGCTATTATTTTTGATAGCATATGTTGGGCGCCATGCCCTACGCAGGGGATTAACCGTCGGGTCATATGCCGTAATGCAATCAATAGATTTTTTTGTCCAAATGATTACCGAAGCATTTGGCACCTTTAATATGAATTATTTTTCATTTATTCTCTCATTATTTGCATTCACGTTTATGTGTAATATTGTTGGCCTGCTACCATATCTTGAAGAGCCAACGCGTGATTTAAATACGGCACTTGCGATAGGACTTATTAGTTTTCTGTATATCCAATCACAAAAAGTACGCATTCATGGCGTTTTGGCCTATCTAGGGGAATTTATTACCGTTGTTCCCATTCGCTATAAAATTCTGAGTATTATCTTAACCGTGTTAGTAAATATCATCGTTGTGCCGCTTAACCTCTTAGGTGAATTTGCAAAAGTGGTTTCTATGTCGTTTCGGTTGTTTGGTAATATATTAGGTGGATCGATTTTATTTTTGATCGCGCTTTGGGGAGTACAACAAATTCAAAGCTATTTTATGATATATATACTACTGATCATGCCCCTCTATCTTATCGTGACCTACTATGTACCCGCTCATCGGTATCGTTTATTACACCAATTAGTCTTGCTGCTTGCAATTTTTGGGCTATTGCTTACCTTCACGCAGTTATTTTTTGGATTATTTGAAGGACTGGTGCAAGCTTATGTCGTAACAATGCTTACTACTACCTACCTTGCGGTGGCAGTGACGAGTGATACCGTCTTGGAGGAATTTTAATGAGCATGCCGTATTTTATTCATGGGATTGCTATAGGAATGCCGGTATTTTTAAGTGCGTTAGGTGTTGCGATTGGGCAAGGCATAATAGGTGGAGATTCTACTGACTCTATGACGCGTCAACCGCTTGGTAATGACAGCTCGTTAAACGCGATGATTGTTGGTCTTGCCGTAACCGAAACGGGCGGCATATTTGGTTTAGTAATATCAATTTTACTGATATTCATGCCTGCAGATAGCATTGTAACGCTTGGGTCCGCATTGGCAGAGCTTGGCATAGGATGTGCCATTGGCATCCCTGCGGCTATAGTGGGCATTGCTGTTGGCATGGCATTACGCGCAACGCTTGCATCAATCGCGCGTCAGCCGCTTATTAGTGTAAAGATTATGACCCTAATGTTCATTGTGCTTTCATTTATAGAGGCGCCCGTTATTTTGGGATTTATTGTTGCATTATTAATTAAATCGAGCATGATGCCAGCATTAACGTTAGTACATGGTATTAAATTACTCTGTGGCGGCTTGGTTTTTGGTCTGGGCAGTATTGGACCGATTATTGGACAAGCACTGCTTTCACATAGTGCTTTAACCGGCATAGGCATGAATAATATGGTATATGGCAGAATGTTCACCTATATGCTACTGTGTGCTGCCATTATTGAAACACCAGTAATTTTGAGTTTAGTGCTCTCATTTCTTTTTATTTATGCACCGATGATGGCATTATCGGGGATGCTCTCTGCGATAGCAATTATTGCAGCAGTGAGCGCTATGGGCATAGGATCGCTTGGTGCAGGGATCGCTAATGGCATTGTTTCAGCCAGTGGCTGCCGTCAAATTGCGGCAAATGGGGCACAATACCCACAGATTTTACGGATCACGATGATTACCGTTGCGCTTATCGAGTCTTCTGCCATTTATGCATTTATCATTGCACTTTTACTTTTTACTCGTGCATTATAATATAGATTTACTCTATGCTGATTTAAATTTTTTTGACAATGGTATCAACCCTGTGGTAAATTCCTCAATCGCATAGAGTGAAGTATGAAGCAGCATAAAAAAGAGATAGTAAAGGGAGCATTTTTACATGAAGCAATGTCTAAAAATTGTCGTGACCGGTCGCGTTCAAGGCGTTAATTATCGTTCATTTGTTCAAAAAGAAGCCCAAAAGCTTGAGATCGAAGGTACTATTCAGAATTCTGATGATGGTACGGTAGTACTCAACGTTTGCGGCAAATCTGAAGCACTCGATGTTTTAATGGATATTTTATATAAAGGCGGCGAGGGGGCAAGTGTTGAGAATGTCTCGGCTGAGCCGCTCATGCATAACAAGGACTTTCGGGGGGTTTTTCGCATAATTGGGTAATTTTTTAGTTTCTCTCTATAAAAATTTCAAATTGAATGATTTGAAATACCCTAATATCCTCGAAAAGCCTGCATTTTATTGGGTACCCGCTTGCCTAAGTTGCGTCTATTGGTATACTTTTCTCTAAGAACTACAGAATTAGATGAGCATCCTGTTTAATAGTATTAGAGGGACCAAAAATGGCAACTTTTCGCGCTTCATATTTCTTATTCAGTTTTTTACTGTTTTTACCAACAATTTGTTTAGCTGGTAGCAGCGACTATCGCGGCGATGGCTTTCGCATTGTTGGGAGCGATCACTCTGAATTTAAAGATATGGAAAA
>CAYPYR010000011.1:17707-25610 GCA_964415095.1 uncultured Pseudomonadota bacterium
ACGTTAGCCGGTATTGCACTTATTACCGGTGGTAATGCATTAGGTAAGCAACTTGAAAAGTCGATTGAACAATCATTAGGTACCATGTTTCATGGCAGCTACACCAGTGTTTCTGCTGCACTAACTTACTGTTATCGCAAGATCCGTAACAAAATGTTTGGTTATACCGGTCATCCATTTATCTTTAATGAAGTAATTTGCTGGCGAGAGTCAGTGGCAAATATGTTGACCGCGCTCAGTGAACTTGCAAAGAAAGCAAGTGCGCTTGCTGATCGTAGTTCTTCAAAAATTCTGCGTAATACCGAAGAAGTTGAAGAGTCTATTTCTCCGGAATGGGAAGGCCAACTGACGAATGATATGAATGAGTTAGAATATATTGCTGATTCTATTGCACAATGCGTTGGCTATTACGACAAAGTATCTGATCGTGCAATTATTCATTATGCTCGTCAAATTCATGATCTTCTGATGGATATCAAACGTAATATTTTAGGTGATACCAAATCATATCGTGATTTAGGTACGACCGATCGTCAAACCGTATTGGTACGACAAAAAGGTAGCATTGATAAATATTTTGATTTGCTACTGAAACATGTCGCTCCTGATGCTAATGGCAAAAGCAAAATCTCGAGCTCAAGTATGTCACCACGTCCAATTCAACGATCAAAATCAATGATGGATCATGACGAATACTAAGCGCATAACAAAAATATTGCTGGGAGCGGTACTTGTCAGTATCGCTTTAGTTTCTCATGTGCAAGGCACGAATAAACCTGAATCATTACAGGTGCTTTCGATCCAGCGCATTGAAACAGCACAGCACAAATTGGTACAAGATCAAAAGCGTACCAGCTATTATATTGCTGGTGCTGCTATTGGAACCATTACGGTTGCAACGCTCGCGGCACTTGTGTGGTATCGTTATGGTACTGCATTTACCGAAAAACCGGATATTGTGCCAGAATCACTACTTGATGATTTGAAAAACGAGCTTTTGCGGGCACAGTTTCAAGAAGAGATTAAAAAAATTACGCTTCCCTGGTGGCGCAAAGTGTTAAACAAAACCGGTTTTAATACCGCGCTTGGTATATCTCTCATGCTTGCATGGCGACTTTATTCTGCAACGGCGCATGCAGGTACATTATGTTGGCAGAAAATTGCCGCATGTGCTGGCTATCATGCCGGAATGATTGAAGCGTCGTTTGATGAAGCGCATGATAATCTTGCGATAGCTCATTCTTTTGCACGATCACTTGATGAAATAGAGGGCATTAACGTTGATGTCGATTTTTATACTGATAAGTTAATTAAGTCGCACAATCGCTTTATTGAAGTGACTGAAACGCTGCTTGCGCGATTGAGTTTAATCAGTGATGTGCAAAAACGTACGTGGCTGCTCAACGAGCACAACGGATTGTTTAGTGCCATACGTGCTCTGCAGAGTGCACTAGCGCAATTTATCACGCATGAAAAAAGTTATAATGCGATGGCGACACTCGATCTTTTATACAAACGCGTTATCTTGAATCTTAATCGCAGTATGCAGGTTGTCATTTATGAAAAACAGCATAGCGTTTAGTATTATTTTTCTTGCGGTTAATACCCTCAATGCCTGTTCCTGGTGCAGCGTTGCAACACACGAGCCGCGTTCTTTAGCTGCTGAATATATTGCGCAGTATTTTCCTAAATCAAATGGTGCAATCAACCATTATTTTTCTACTATGTGTCCTCGCGGTCTTGCTCAAGGTCTTAAAGATATGGTGGAAAAAACACTAGCACAAAAAACCTGGTTTTATTTTAGTAATACGCAGCAGCGTTTTGTTGAAGGGGAGTATTGGGAACGTATTATTTTGCAGTGTGAATTGCTTGCAAAGTTTATTGAACGTGCAAGCGTTCGCATCGTCGATACTACCGTAAGCGATGCTATCTCTTATTATGATATTCTCAATAGCAATGGACGATATGTTCGACTGCTTGATTATTGGAAAGCGTATAAAATTACCAATCATTATTATTTTTACGCCTTCTATTTTGATCAAGTAAATAATATGTTCCTTGAAGGGATCAAGCAACTTGATCAAAAGCAAATCAAAGAAAAACATGGTGCTCTCAAGAAAGTTTTTAAGCAGCTTAAAGGTTCTTTGTTTGAAAAACAGTATGAAGCAGCATTGCATCGTGCCGATGAGTTGGCACAGCTCGTGCAGCAAAAGTTAAAATTAACGTCGAAGAAAAAGTCATGATGCCCATAAAAATTTTTATCCGATTGTTGTTGATCGTTGTGTATATGAGCATGGGATCACTACTAAGTTCAACACCTGCTATCAAGAAATTTATTGCAAGTTTCATCGAGCATTATGACTTTAAAGTAGAAGGGCGTAATACGCATGAATACCATCGCGATTTATTAGAATTAACTGCGCATGGTTTTGATGAGCTTGAAACACGACTTGCCAATGAGGGGCTTAATCTTGTTGGTCGCATAGTCATTGCAGGCTATGAAGCAAACGCAATCCCGTCATACTATACTGATGTGCGTACATCTATTATTGACGATGAAGGATCAAGTGCTCATAAAGGTGCATGGTCGATGCAATTGCATAATCAATTTGGCCTCATGACCGGATTTCTACTCAAAGATGTAGCGCATCTGGTGTCACCAGCGCAACGAGTTTTTGAGCATATTAATCCAGAATCAATTGAAATTTTTCATGACCACAGCGGTATTTTGCAAGAGCATGCATTTCGTGAATCGCTTCCCGTGATGACTAATTATCGTGAGTTTGTTGAAAAAGCATTACTGAAAAAAGATCATTCGCGTGTGTTTGAATTGTTAATGAAGTTTTGGCAAAACTTATATGATCATCAACTTAAAGCACAAAAAACTATGCTTGCTGGTACGCAAGATATTTTATTCTCCATCGCGTATGGCGATCATTTGCGCAGATCATCAATCCCGTTTATCAAATATTATACTGGTGGTGATATTACCTATCCTATTGAAACATTTAAAGGACAAACCGCGCAAGCGACGAAGACGGCACAAGATTTTGTACAACATTTTACGCCGACGCTCAAAGCGCATCACGATAAAAAAACCGTCTATGTGTTTTGTAGTTTCGTTGATGGTGTTGGTAAAAGCACCATGCTTGGTAACGTGCAAAATTGGTTGAAGTACGGTAATGATATTGCGTCCTATGATCGCGTTGACAACTCATCATCACAGCTAGCACAATTATTTGCCGTCTCTGACAATGTCTTTATTGCCGATCTTCCGGCACAAATAAGTCACTTTACCTACAAGCCTGATGGGTTAGTCTATGTACCCATTGAGTCAGAAGTGAATGAAGAGTTAGGGCATGAATTAGTTGAGCATGTGAAGACGACCGGGAAAGATCATATCACCGCGTTTTATGAACTCGGCACGAAAGTGCATGAAATACTTACGCAGGATGGTCCCCATGCAGCAGTGCTGAATGATCCAGCAAATCCGGCAATGACGTTTGTAAAAAATATTTATTTGCTCCATAAGTTTGATAATACGTGGGTGCCATTTACCTATCAGGGTGAGCATTACGTATTTAATAATGATATGCCGCAGAGCATTCGCATATTACGCCCAATAGCCAATGCACCGTCGGCAGGACTTAAAAATATTGATCCTGGACAAATGCTTTTCTATGAAGGCGTGCGATTTCCCTTAACGTATGATATCTTCTTGCAGCACTTAGTTGATCAAATTAAACAAACAGAGATCGAAGAAGTAATTTTTGTTGATTTCTTAAGCATGTACCCGCGCTCCTCACGAGAAAATATTCGTATCAATTATGTATTGCAGCAAATGGCACTCATTAATAAGCATGGCTTTAATGTTGAAGAAAGTTTGTATAAAGCATTTGCTACACCGGCTGAACTCTTTGCCGATCTTGCAACACCAAAGAAATATAAACATATTTTTCAAGGTTTCATGCAAGAAGTATTTGTACGTGCAGCGCTGTACCAGCAGCTGATTACACAGCATGATAATGGCAGCATTGCAGCGGTACCAATACATACTCTGACCGAGCAATTACGCAACAGAATCAATAATATGCTCGAGGATGATGATTTTTTTAACGACGTAAAAAACCGTTGTACGCAAAAATTTGCGCAAGAGTTTAAGCAACTGAAACAAGATTATGGCCTGACCAAAGATTTTATTAACGTCTATCAATGTTCGTTATATGATGCATATCTTTTCTCAACGGTGATTGAACAATGCATGAAACAATCGGGTAACGAACGGCTTGTGCAACTCTGGAGCAATCTTGATGAACCTATTAAAGAGCAGTCGGAATTGTATTGTGGATTAGCAGAACGAGTGCTTGAATTAACCGATGGTACAGGCGTTATGGGTCGCTTTGAATTTCCACTCGATTATCGCGGCAAAACAGAACGAAATAGTTGTATAAAAATGCTCCGTGCTGCGTGGTACGCAACACTTTCAAATCTTCTTGAGTCGACATCCCTCGATCATGAAAACGTTTTGATTACCGCAGAAAAAACTGCCGTTACGCCGTTTGTTATCAAGCTTACCGAACAAAATCATTTATATATTGTCCAAAAACAACTTGAAGCGCATGAAGGTAAAACGGTTGCTGGTTTGTATCAATATGGTATTTCCATGGATAAAAATAGTCGCTGGGGCACCTTTGCAACAAAGCCATACTATCTTAATTGGGATGCGCCACAAACGAGCAAAAAAGTTTTTGCCTTCGATTGCAATTTATCAGGAAAAAAAGATGGTGAGTCGCGCTATTTAACCCCCATCAGTAAAATTGTGTATAAATATCAAGAGGCATGCGGTTTTGATAAAGTCATGCCAACCTCACTACTCTATGAAAAAATATTGAAGAAAAAACGATTTCCCAAAGATCGTGAGTCTCGTTTGACGCAAGCTAAAAAAAATGGAGACTATCCACGTCGTTCTGATGATCAAGAAGAGCAAAAGCAAACCGGAGCACGAATTTATCTCGGTCGCGCCGATCAGCGCGTAGGTGCGCAATTATTAGTGGTAATGCTTGCAACTTGTGAGATGCTCATCAAAGATCCGCATGCAGATGTTGCCCTGCGTCGTGGTAATAAAAAAGATTTTGCGGCAGCACTACACTTGTTTGAAGAAATTACGTTGCCGAAATATTTTAATGTTATTTTTGAAGAACCATTATTTGAAAACTATGATGCGGTAGAACCATTGATTCCCTGGGATTATTTTGAGCAATCATAAACAGTAGGTATAGCAGCATGGAGCAAGAAAAACTCAGCCCCTTAATGGAACAATATGTGCGCATTCGTAAAGAATATCCGGAAGCAATTTTATTGTTTCAGGTAGGTGATTTTTACGAACTGTTTTTTGATGATGCCAAAACGGTTGCCGGATTTTTGGGCATTGCGCTTACTAAACGTGGCAAATGCAATGGCGTTGATATTCCACTATGTGGTATTCCGGTTCATGCATTGCGGCATTATTTAGCAAAGTTAGTTAATGGTGGTTTCTGTATCGCTATTTGTGATCAAGTCAGTGAGCCACGTCCTGGTGCCATAGTTGAACGTGCCGTGTCACAAGTTATCACACCCGGTACTATCATTGATCCACTCATGCTTGATGAAAAATCAGCATCCTATGTTTGTTCCTGTTTTCCCGTTGATGATCGTGTAGGCTTAGTATTTGGTGAATTGCTCTCGGCACAACTTTTTGCTACAACAATTCCAATTGAACACTATCGAGCGCTTGAGAGTACGCTGGTTCGGTTTTTCCCTGATGAAATTATTGTGCCACAATTGCCCATCAGTACTCCTCTATCTCGTTATTTTAAAGAACAGGGATATTGGGTAAGTGTCGTGCAACTGCCCACAGCGGAGCATGAAACACTGGATGAACTGTTTGATCGTGACTCATTATGGCTTACCGAATCATGTATGATGAATGAACAAGATTTGCGCACTAAAACACCGGCACTGCATCATTCACTCTATATCTTGCAAACCTATCTTGCACGCACACAAAAAATAACCACCTCGCCATTTCGCACACTGCAATTCTTTGAACCGGATGATTATTTGACCCTTGATGCAGCAACATTGCGTAATCTTGAGATCATAGAAAATAATCGTGATGGCAGTCGTACCAATACCTTACTTGCTATTATGGATCGTGCACGAACACCTATGGGCTCTCGTACGGTGAAAAAATGGTTATTGCGTCCACTGATTCAAAAACAACCGATCATGCAACGTGCTGAAGTAGTAGCGCTGATGCAAAAAAATATATCACTGCTTCATAAACTTGAAGAAGTGCTGGCACAATGTGGTGATCTTGAACGCATTGTTGGTCGCATAGCATTACGCAAAGCAAGTTTGAATGATTATCATGCATTGCAGCAGTCACTAGCAATTGTGCCATTCCTGCAGTCTATACTTTATACCTATCGCGACTATGAACTGGTGCGCATAGTGCTTGAAAAACTTGCTGACTTTAGTGCACTATATTCATTGCTTGATGCCGCGCTTGATCCTGATACCGCAGCAAATATTATTAAACGTGGTTTTGATCATGAACTTGATCGACTGCGTGATTTATTTGAAGGCAGTGAAGCAGCTATTCAAGCACTTGAAGAAGAAGAGATTGCACGAACTGGTATTACCAGTCTTAAAATTCGCCATAACAAAATTTCTGGGTACGCCATCGAAGTTACGAAAGCAAATTTCGATCTGGTACCACAAGATTATCAGCGGCAGCAAACGCTCAGTAATCGCGAGCGGTATGTAACACCGCGATTGATTGCACTTGAGCGTGATATTACGCGTGCGCAAAATGAACGCAGTGCGCTTGAATTAGTAGTCTTTGATCGCGTGAAAGAGTTAGTTGCACAATCGCTCCATGAATTACGGCAAGCGGCATATGCAATATCCTATATTGATGCGCTCTACAGTTTTGCAAAAGTTGCCTATGACTTTCAGTATGAGATGCCACAAATGAGTGATGAGCGCGATATTATTATTGAGCGCGGTCGTCATCCCGTAGTTGAGCAAGCACTGAAAAGTACATTTATTCCGAATCATACCATACTTACCGATCAGCAAGCGCTCTGGATTATTACCGGTCCGAACATGGGTGGTAAATCTACCTATTTACGACAAGTGGCACTCATTTGCTTGCTTGCGCAATGTGGTAGTTTAGTACCAGCTCAGGCGGCGCAGCTTCCCATACTTGATCGTATTTTTACACGCATCGGTGCGGGGGATCATGTTGCAGAAGGTAAAAGTACGTTCTTGGTTGAAATGGAAGAGACGGCATCGATCTGTCGTTTAGCGACGGAACATAGTTTAGTGATTCTTGATGAAGTGGGGCGGGGCACCAGTACCTATGATGGTCTTGCGATTGCGCAGGCGGTTATTGAATATATTTATCATACGATCAAAGCGCGCTGCTTGTTTGCCACACACTATCATGAACTCACCACACTCCATAACCAATTTCCGGGTATTGTGAATTATTATATGGATTCACAACAAACTAAAACCGGTATTCTCTTTTTGCATACGCTTAAATCCGGCGTTGCGCATGGTAGCTTTGGTATTGAAGTTGCACGTCTTGCACAGCTTCCCACGCCGATTGTAACGCGCGCACGTGAATTGCTTGCAGCACTTTCGTGTGATACATCATCATCTAATACCTCTGTGCAACAATCATTTATAACGCCAGCTACTCGTTGCGATGAACATGCGACAACTATTATGCAGTTGCAACAGCAGCTTGAAGAAGCACAGCTTATAAAAGAACGTCTTGCACGTATTGATCTTGATGAGTTGACCCCACGCGCGGCGTTCGATTTGATCTGGCAGCTAAAGAAGTAATCAAACT
>CAYPYR010000011.1:25710-28717 GCA_964415095.1 uncultured Pseudomonadota bacterium
GTATAGTAATAAACCGCTACTATAAGCATAAATAACGCCTCACTAATTGTTGTTATATCAAGCTTAAAATCTTGACGTAAAATTTCCATTATTAAGAATGCACCCGCAGCTCCATATAACAATTGTAATGCAGTAGGACTACGTATCCCAGCTATTGCTTCTATCGGATGCATATTAGTAAGTTGAAACATAAATTCTTGAGAAAGTAGTACGCGACGTTCTTCGTTGCGCAATAATGCGCATACTTCTTCTTTGTAACATAACCGTAATGCCTTCATGATCATAAGATAAAATTTATCCCGAGATACATTTGCACAGAGATCTAAAAGTTGCTGACGACTATATCCATCGTCAACTTCTGCAAAGTTAAAGTCATATAAAATAGTTAAAAATTGCGCTAGCTTTTCAACTTCATGATAGGGTAATGGAAACGAAATTGTTTCTGGAATGATCACTGTATTGGCTGCAACATCATGCGGGGAAAAGAACGTGATGAGTTTAAAAAAGTTAGTTATTACTTCTTTAGGGATACCAATTGCACAATTTTTCGTTGATCTACTATACAGCATTACTTCGTTACTTGGGATAATAACGGTATCCTGGGATGTTGCCTGTATGGAGCTCCACAAACTAATTACTAGAACAGCTATGCTTTTTTTCATGATGGTTCTCCCTGATGTTCAAAATATATAGCAATATAGATGAATTTTATGAATCCAGAGAACGCTCGAAATGATACCAGTGACGATTATCTTTTTGATTAAGATAGGCAATTGAGAGTATGAGCACCATGCCTGCAATCACAAAAGGTACTATTTGTGCTCTATCTCCTAAATAATTCATAAGACTTTCATTCATGATGATTTGTAATAAAAGCATCCAAGAAAGAAAAGGTGAATCCTGATCAATGAGCCCTTCGGGAGAATAAATATTAACGAGTTGCTTCAAATAAGATTTAGGTAATACCTGGTTATATTCAGGTCCGTTTGAACATTCTTTTAATGCGTTCATAATCATGCGAGCAAACTTCTGTTGCGATACATCTTCACACACTGCAGTTATCTGGTTGCGCATGGTTACCGCCTTAATTTTCTGATTATTAAGTTCATGTCTATATTGATACAATGCGGTTAATAATCGGACAAATTGCTCTATTTCAGTTTCATGCAATGGAAGATACAATGTTGTTGGAATATTAAGTGAAGTAACAGTTTTTTTGGTTTGTAGCTTAAAATGTGTAGTAATTAACGTCCAAAAATGCTGTACTACTTTTTTGGGAATACAGAAAGCTTCTTGCTCTTGAGAATTACTGGATATACTACTATAAAATTGTATTTCTTCTTCGATAATATCTGGGGAAACATATGCGAATGCCCATAGACTAATAATAACGATAAAAACATTCTTCTTCATGCTATTCTCTCCTGCTTCTAAAAGTTGCAATGGTTAAAATGTGTTTTCAAAATTATAACAGGACAATTATCAAACGCAAATCATTTTAATGGTAAAAAATAGACACAATTATGCAACGATAGCAAGATTTCATTCGAGTCTTTTTGCAAACTCGTGCCAATAACGCAGATGACTTTTGCGATATAGTAAATAAATAAAACAGGATATCACGGTTACAGCGATAATACATGATTCCAATGAGTAGTCCCCGTTATTACATAATTTGGTTATTTCATCAATTATTCTAACTAAGTTATAGGGAACAACTACTGCAAACATACAAGAATAAAGAGATGATAATTCTACCGGACTATGTATTATGAGTTCATGCATAAGTTTTTTTGTAATTATTGTTTGTTGATCGTCTTGGTATAATTCATTAAGTGCATTCATAATATTGCAATAAAATGCATGACGCGAAATTTTTTTACAAAGCGTGTAAAGTCTGGTATGAATTTCTTGCTCACTAACCGATTCTTTCGAACTCTCATAGAGTATATTCAGGAATTCAGCAACATGCTGGACCTCTTGCTTGCTTAAGGTGTTAAAATATAATTGTTGCTCTGTTTCATCTGAAGATATTCGAGTTAATGGTATAATATCAAAATGTTTACTGATTAAATTTTCAAAATGATCTATTACTTTTTTGCGAATATCTATTGCAAACGTTAAGTCATATTTTTCATGTTTGTATAGAGCGCTATAGAGCTTAACTTTCTGCGATGAGATGACTATTTCTGTATGTTCGTTTTCAACAGCAAGTAAAAGAGGGAAAAGACTTACCATCATTATAAAAAGAGTTTTCTTCATGAATATTCCTGCTTCAAAGATTAAAAATCAAACAATATCTGAATCATCTAATTCAAGCGATTCTGCAAAATGCTCCCAAAAGTAATCTTTACGAGCAATTTTATACAATAAACAAGCGGTTACTGCTGCTGTTATGATTAATGCTTCTATCCTGAACTTAGGGTTTCCGTTATAGAGCCATACCGTTTCGAATATGGTTATTAAGACATTCATTGCGGCTGCAAAGAAAATTACCATCGGAGGAAGAGCAATCCATGGTTTACTTGGTCGACGTTGTATAAGTTCTTTCATAAGTGCTTTGGTAATTATGGTTCGATGATTACCATCATACAATTCTTTGAGTGATTTCATAAAGTCGCGATAAAATGGATCACGAGTGATTTTTTTACTGAGCGCATAAAACTTCTCATCAATGTTTTTCTCATTCACCGGTTCTTGTGTGCTTTCATATAAAATATTTAGAAATTCAGCAAGATGTTTGACCTCTTGCTCACTTAATGAGGTAAAAATTAAATCATCAGGTTGTGAGATACTGGATAGAGGATGAAAGTTATGATTAATTAAATCATAAAAAGCGCTTGCAACCTCTTTGTTGATACATATGGCATTAGACAATGCAAGCATGTTATGTTTGCTTGTGCCACTATAGAGCCTAACTTCCGATGGAATTCTAATAGTAAGTGCACTTTCACCATCACCGCCAGCGAACAATGGCAATATGCTGATCATCATTACAAAAACAGTT
>CAYPYR010000012.1:0-4485 GCA_964415095.1 uncultured Pseudomonadota bacterium
TCATCATTTTGAGGAAATCTTTCAAAAATATCATTAATGGTGGCTTGCCAATCAATTTGTGCATATTGATCAAAAGAAAAGGGAATAATCCCTTGAAATAATGGACGCTCTTTTAGTGGTTTCTTTATTGCATCGTTATGTGAAATCTCATGCAAAATATTGTTTTTTTCAGAGGTTTTAAAAAAATTATGCGCAGCTTTTGTGGTAACCAAAATTTCTTGAGGCTCAATATTAAGTGCGTGGACAAAAAATAATGCTAAATCTAAATCATGAATTGATTTTTCTAATAATAACCCACCGGACAAACTGATGTATCGTCGCCAGCACATCATAAATGAGGTGAAAGCCTGAGAAAAACTGATTCGCTCCCACGATTTTACTGATTTTAATGTACCCAATTGATTTTTATAGTGCTGCAGTGTTTCTACAACAATTTTTGCCATGCTCGAATAACGCAATGCAAGCCCAACAAAACCGTTCAAGCCAGCATGCTCAAAATCAAAGTTATTATATTCTTCAAGCGTTCTAAACAACGGCTTTTCCATATAAACATGCGTGCACGATGAATGCTGCGCTACTGCATTAAGATGCTTAAAATGTTTGTAATTTGCAGACGTAATAAAAACACAATCGAGATTTTTATGATTTTCAAAAAGCTTACTTAGGCCTTCTTCAGTATCAGGATACACGCAAAAGTTTTTTAAACTTTGTTTGTATTCATTCACTAAAAAATTATGTTCTTTTTCTAACTTATTTAGAGAAAAAGCTAAAGATTCTGCCACATGATCCCCACATATAGCAACAACATTAATATCCTTCTTGAACTTAAGACAATTAAGTAATACTGATTGGCAACGCCCACCAAAACCTAAAATGGCTATATTAAATGCTTCAGGCAAAGATTCTGAAATAGCACTGAACATAACTACAAAAAATATATATTTACGCATTACTAATCTCTCATGATTAAAATATTGGTTTTTTTATTTCACAAATCGTTTCTTCTTTTGATAATGCTTGTCGTTCAGACACTAGCCCCATCACATTTGCTAAGTCCACAATAGGGTCATTGATGGTTGCAACATGATATCCCTCTGCAACATTACCTAATATTGACTGCGCGATAAATATATCACCGTCAGCATGATCAAAGTTATTTGTCAGCAAATCTATGAGTTCGGTTGTACCGTGATCTAACGTTACCACCATAGAGCTTGCCATCACATCAATAGTGATTATGCCATGCTCAAAAGTAAATTCCATGCCTCGCTTGGTCGTAGGTCGATACCCACCAAGCTCTACTTCAAGTTCAAAATTAATCTTAGTATCATCTGATGTAGCAATAACCGCATTGAGCTTATGATAATCTGGTATTATATCTGATCCTTCAAAGTTATCATCTGCGGGCAGATCTGCAAAAATGTCAGCAATTGTTTTCGACCAATCAATATTATTATGTTGATCAAAAGAGAATGGGATAAGTCGTTGAAATGGTGATAACTCACGACCTACAAGTGTTTTTTTCAATGCTTCATTCTGTTCAATTTCGTGCAAAATAGCCGCCATATTTGATTGTTTAAAAAAGTTATGCGCAACTTGTGTAGTTACTTCGATTTCAAACGGCTGAATGTTAAGCGCTTTGATAAAAAATAACGCTAAATCCAAATCATGAATTGATTTTTCAAGCAAGAACCCACCTGATAAACTAATATAGCGACGCCAGCACATCATAAACGACGTTAATGCCTGGCAAAAGCGTACTCGTTCCCATGCTTTTACCGATTTCAACGTACCTAATTGATTTTTATATTGCTGCAACGTTTCTGCAACAATTTTTGCCATGCTCGAATAACGTAATGTAAGTCCAACAAGTATATTCAAATCATTATGCTTAAAATCAAAGTTATTATATTCTTCAAGTGTTCTGAACATCGGTTTTTCCATATAAACCTGTGTGCATGATGAGTGCGCAGCTACAGCATTGAGGTGCATAGCATGTTTGTAATTTGCCGAAGTAATAAAAACGCAATCAAGATTAGCATGATTTTCAAATAACTTACTCAAGCCATCTTCGGTGTCAGCATACACACACATGCTCTTAAAGCTCTGTTTATAAGTGTCTTTTAACGAATTATTTTCTTTTTCCAACTTCTGTACAAAGAAATCTAGTGATTCTTGTGCATGATCATCGCACACCGCTACAACATTGATATCATTATTAAGTTTCAGGCAATCAAGTAGTACATAGTGACAACGACCACCAAGGCCTAAAATGGCTATATTAAATGCTGCAGGCAAAATTACCCCAAATCCTGAAATAATACTGAACATTACTACAAAGAAAATATATTTACGCATTACCAAACTTTCGTTTTTACAACTTACTTTTTAGATATTCTTCAACTTGAGATGCACCTTCGTGTGCAGAATATACCTTCGTATCAACTATTAGATCATAGTTTATTGTTGCTTCAATAGATATTTCTTGATTATCAATTAAATTAAAATGCTCATAAAACTGCTCTTTATATGCTTTTAATTCTTCTACCGTAAATTCGCCAGTCAAAGAGTTTTTAAAAAAAATGAGAAGCTTATGTTCGATTTCAAGAAAACATGCTTCTATACTATCACGCGAAATGCTTCCCAGTAATGCACTATTAGAATCTTTAACGGGAATATAATACTTAAGAAAACTTCTCAGCAAATACCGAAAAAAACGGTGATCCCAAAGATTATTATTGGCAAATGCTGCTTCATTGCGATTAAACATTCGCTCTATATTTATAGTAAGCGGACAATAGGTTAAGACTTTTACTATAGTGACTCGCGTGGCAAGTTCGGCAATATCATCATCATTGAGAATAAAATCTTCCATGATAATTGATTTATTCAACGCTATTTTTTTGTTAATAACATCCAGCACAGTCTCTTTTAACCCTTTAACAAAAAGCTCTTTTACTTCTTGAGCACTATAATCATTAAATTCTGCTTGAGCACTTTGTTCATCAAAAAAAGTTTGAATTCTCTCGATTGCGCTAAGCGTAGCTGCTTCCTGCTCTGCTGAACAGTCAGCGGGAAAAAAAATAATATTTTGTTTTATGGCCATAAACAAGTTTTGATATTCGATAGTCTGTTTAACTATCAAAAAATCATCGGGACAATGCTCTTGCCATGTATCAAACCAAACTTGCCGTAGATATTCATCTACTATTACCAATTCCCAATTAGAATATAGTGCTTTTAGTGCATAACAGAGCGAACTAGAACCAGTACTGGAAGGCCCTTGCACAATAACTAATAATGGTTTTGCACTAATAGAAGTAGGTAATATCCAGAAAACAATAATATGTAACAGCGTTTTACACCAATTCACTTTTATCTCCTCAGAATGATTGGTACTTTTTAGCTATATCGAGCATAGACATAACCCCAAAGATTTTCTCCATCATGATCCAGACGAGCAAATTCGTTTATTTCATGCAATAATATATCCGCACCTGACCAATTTTTAGTACTACCAATGTGTATATTATGATCAAGTACCAGCATTGGTATATGTCGGGGCGAAAAATTAAACTCTCGATATCCTAAATCAGTAAGTCGCAATAAACAATTATTCAACTGGTCCAATGCGTTAATATTAAATTTGAATATCAGATAGGGAATAGGCTGTGTTAGGTTTTTTAAAAATGAATAAACTGCTTCTACATCTAATTGCATGTTACATAGATGTGGCTTGCCATATAAGGCAATCATGTTATCTAATGTAGCTGATCCAGTATGTTTCGTTACAATCTCATTGCTTGAAATAATAAAATTATCATCTTTGAATTTATCAAATTGGCTTGATTGCTCTTCAGAAATATCAAAAGAAATTACTTGCGTACCATGCCCTAAAAATACTGAAACTAATTCCGAATCGTGCGAACCAATAGTGAAAACCAACGATGCTGGTTTTAAGATTTTGCTCAAAAAAGCAACTTTATATCTTTTTTTAACCTGTTTAATCAGCACATTCCAATAATAATGTTCAATTTTTTGAGTATCTTCTAATCCAAGAAATTCTTGATGCGCCATAAGAACCGTATCAGAAAAAAGTCTTGGTTTTAGAGGCGCTCCAGCACTTCGTGATAAGTCATCAACATCGATCCAGCTCAACTCACTCCCGCGAATAATCATATTATTAATCAGCCAATCAGTATGTGTAGATGATTTTAGTGTTGATAATCTATCTTTTATCGTATCAATACTTGGGTATACCCCATTACACATTTTAAACGTAAGTAGATTAATACCCGGTAACCAATCAGTAGTTTGTACCGTTTGCGGCGGCCAGAAAACGGGCTTTGTTAGTCGTTTTGCAGTAAAGGTACTTTCAATAACATAATCATTGGTCGTTTTTGGCAGCAACCAAGTTTTGCGATCAAGCTTTTTTTTCTTGGTTTCAACTAAATAAATATTGGCACTAACTGGTGGGTTATGACG
>CAYPYR010000012.1:4585-11254 GCA_964415095.1 uncultured Pseudomonadota bacterium
TCCGGTGTTAAATATTTATCAAGCAAAACAATGTTGTTGAGTTTTTCATTTGCCCTACAGATGCTTAATAATTTATCTGCTACATGTGGATAAGAGGGATTATTGGCTTCTATCATTACACATACTGCATCTTTATAATCATACGCAGTTCTTAATGAATAATAACCCTGAGATGCTCCAATATCCAGCATGGTAAGGGGACGCCTATATTGATCTAATAATTGTTTTATTATTTGATAGCGTGCATCACAATCCATGTGATTATTCGCTTTTTGAACTACCTTGTTATCAACAATAACATCTTGATATAGTTGGTCACCCGATTGTGTTTTTGGATACATATCACAACACGTGATTACTACTAAAAAAATCGCAAATCTAACAAAATATTGTTGAAGCTTCATACTCTCCTTTTTTTATGAATCAAGATTTTTACTCAAAGTCGCATGCAATATTCATCAATTGATCAATTTCTTGTAATTCATAAAATTTTTGACGATTTGCTTTATATTCCTGTTTGCTCTCTTCTAATCGATTTTCTAATCCTGGATCTACATAGCTTTCAAGGTCTATAAACCCAGGAGCTTTAGTTAATAAAGTATATATCCGATCAACTATAGGGACTGGAGCAATAATAAAATTATGTCGTGATTCTTCAGATATGCATCTAAAAAGAGCGGTAAGTAATAAAATAACACATAAATCAATATTATAAATATCTTTTACGGCAACATGCCATGCTTTATGTTCAATTTTATCTATTTGCTCAAGAAATTTATTACAAGATTTTAAATCATTTAAAAAATTTTCTATTTCTCTTAGCACGAATTCTTGATACTTAGGCATTCTAAATTGAGCTTCATTGATTATTTCCTGTAGTAATTCACAGGATTTATCGGATGAAAAAAAGAGGACGGTTTTAATAAATTCAGGAAAGAGTACATCAAACCAAAGATAGAAACAACAAGCTTCTGTAGATAAAAAGAGATATTCAGAAGTTATTTTTTGAATTTTAGCTAAAAAATTAGGTTTAAACGGAATGGTATAATCTTCATAGCATACATGGTTATGTCCTTCTTCCACTCTCCAATACGTCTCGGCAACCATTGCTTCTTTGATATAAAAACATTGTGTTATTTCATCTCTCGATAAACACTCATTCATTTCTTGCAAACAAATATCTTCTATAGGATCTTTTGCATCCTGTGGGCTATCACTGCCATATAAGATAACATCACTGTCGTGTATTTTGATTTTTTTTCTATACACAAAGGTTGCGTCTAATGTGGGGAAAATATTGGTAATAATCACAACAACCATTAATAATATTGAAGTATTCACGTACTAACTTTACTTTTTTAAACATTAAAATTTAAATTATCCAATCTTGCAAAATCCTTTTTTGCTTAATTTTTTACGATTCTGACTATATTCTGCAATTATTGCATCTAACTCATCTTTAACCAAAGCATTAAGCCTACTCTCAATTTCTTTGAATTTAAATTTTTCCCTAAGAATATTTCCAATAAAACCAGCATTTTTAATATGACATATTACAAAAATGTCATGAACATTGGTAGCGCTTGAGAATAGATCAACTAATAATGATATACAAAAATAATCAATCACATAAAAATCATGCAATGTATTGTTAAAAATCTCATTTTGCATCTCTTCTTGAGTCGCAAGATCACGCAATGTATAATTTTTTGATGCTATAAATTTTTTATATTTTTTTAAGCCGTTCCTGGTCATGCAACAATGTTTTGTGAGATATTCAAAATAAGATGATCTCTCTTGATCTCTACATTTTTGTAGCATAGTCAAACATGCTTTATATGCCTCTTCTAATAATGGTGCTGCAACAGCATGAAACATAATTTTTTCATCAAAAAAATTTTTATATACTTCAGAAAATTGATGAGTAATTAAATAATTATACATAACTTCATAATCTACGGGATCGCATAATATTGCATGTCTATTTTCTATATTCTTTGCGGTAAAATGTTTATATGTTGTTAAAGCATTAATCTCTTGAGTAAATATTTTTTTAACGTCACTCGAGAGTTCAAAAATCCCTTTCGAGCCAAAACGAGGAAATGCTCCCTCATAAAAACAAATTACCGGTTTCTGCTGCTCAAGAATAGTCTTAATCTTTTCTATACAGAGGTGCAAATAATCTTGATCTACTTTTTCAGCATATTCTTCATTGCTATAACCTAATATGTGTATGTTTATTGGCCCGTTTTTTAATACTTTCCAATATTCAAAATTGCCATAAAGATTATTTGCAAAGCTGCACAGCACAAGCATGTAGGTAAATATTTTCAGATGCATTCTCACTCTCTCGTCTATCTAAATTAATAAAAATCATAAGCTCATTTTTATTTAGATTACTCTCTGTTTTAAAATTCGTCTTCAAAAAACAGAATACAATTATTAGATTTGGTTTTGAAGGATCTGTGAGCAAAAACAGATAAAACAAAATGGCCGCAGTTTTTAATTGCGGCCATAGCTATTAATACTAAATAAGACTAGAAATAGATTGGTTCTTGTAAATCTTTTTCATGAAGAATCCATTGAATATCGTCAAAATCATGATTGATAAAATCAATATTAGATCGTGTTTCTTCAGCTTCTTTTTCTTTCGCAATATAAGAGTCAAACTGCACTTGTTGTCTGCCGGTTTTAATAAAATCATAAGCCTCATATAATGATGCGACACCAAATATACCAGTGAAAATCGTACCAATATTGTCATAAGAGCCATGATAAGCCCAGCTCAAATATGCTAAAGATGCAGCAACAAATGAAGCAATAAATCGTACAGATTTATATTTGCTTTTAGCTTCTACTCCTACCTTAACATTCTGAAAATCAGAACTATTCTTAATATCATTTTTTGCACATGTTAATGCTGCATAATCAAAGCTTTGCGCAACTATTGCTTGAGCTTCATGCTCTTCTTTACCAGTAGTCTTAACTATAAATTCTTTTAATTTTGTTTGAACTTCTGCTCTCATGGTTCGATCATCTGGACGACAAAAATCGTTCATAACAAAAGCTAATTGCATTGGCTTTAATAATAAATAAACGTCTGCAAAAGACTTAATTCTTTCAAGCTTTTCAAGTTGACTTTTCTTCAATGCTACTTGATATAGTTTTGGATCGTAACGACGGCTCAAAATCTCTTTTATAGAAGCGATAAGTACTGGCATTTTTTTACTATTACGTGGCCTAACAAGCATTCTTTGCGCTTCCTTAGGCATCTCATTAGAAATCACACGATCAGTTAATGTAGGGATATAATTACCATCAATTGAGGTATTTTTCCCTTTATTTTCTTTTAATTCTCGTAAAACTGTACCCGTCACTATTGTCTGTACGGTTGCCTTAAATCTACCTCTATGATAACCAACCATTTCATTGAACCATGGATCCCGCGTTACATCATCTTTAACTAACATGTTTTCGAATTTTTCTATCACATCTTGCGATAAATTAATGCATTCCCGAACCTTCTCCATGACACGATCTTCATGATCGTCTGCAAATACTATTCCTGAAGAAAAAATCATAGTAGTAAATAAAAAGAATGAAATTTTATCACATCTACTTAAAAACATGCGAGTTCCTATTTTTTAAAAAATTTCTAATGTTATAAAAAATGTTATTTTAATAACATAATCGAAATTTTACGCATTGTAAAAATTTATGATTAAAAACTAACGTTTGTCTTTCCCCATACCGCCCATTGTCGCAGCGCATTATTGCCACTCGGCATCTCATACGAAACACCAAAACCGGTCATTGACGGCAGTCCAAGAAATTTACCGTTAATAGATGCAGCAAGATATATCTTTACGGTAGAAACACTCCGCTGCCTCGCTGAATCAAGATTAATATCCTGCATCGTAATCGGCGTAAACACCGCATCGGGCACAACGGCATTCACTCCTGCATCGGTTTGTGATATGCACGCAGTGGATGCCGAGGTTTCATGATTAGTTAAATCAAAGATCCCGATATCCTCAGGAAACGGGCAAGATAAACATACATGCTCAGAATTGCGCCACCAATAACTCAAACCACCTTCAATGTTAAAATCCGATTTACGATAATGGATTGCAAACCAACCATCAAAATTGCCGCGTGGTGTTACATCCATATCTTGCGTAAAGAAATTAATACCAAAACAAGGTGTCGATGGATCGTGCATAGAAGCTACTTTAAAGTACCGCGTCCAATCACCATTGCATAAATCAAATGAGCGACGTTCACGAGCAGAAAAAAGATAGCGGTACGAGCAATCGAGCATCACACTCACTTCATTTTTTGCCCATGAGAAAAGCCGCATATCAAGATTGATACCAAAACCTAATCCCCAGTGACCACCATTACCAATGATTGGCTCGAATAAAAAAGTCCCCTGTGGTCGATTACCCATCGGAATAAGAGCAAGACCATATACTGATGCATGCCCCTGCCTACCTTTGGCAAACATCCAACCACAACGAAATAATATATCATCAACTCCGGAGTGTTCCATCTCTTGCACATTTAATTTGCCATAATGCCATTGATTGTTATTAAACGCCTCGATTGGTCGGTTTAAACAAGGGGTCTCACCTTGTGCACCACAGACGCGATCAAAAACATCTATATTATGTTGCATGAAGATAACCCCAATCACCGTTTGCAACCACAGTCCATCAACCAATGTACTTAGATCATGGGTCACTTTACTAATGCCACCCCATACTTTGCTCACGGGAAGAATATTCATGCTCGCTGAATAGTTGCCGCCATCTCTTCCAATCAAATCAATCCATGGCGAACCAATATCCCCCGTACCATTTTGATTAATCGTTACCGTAATATCATTATTAGGAAAAAAGTAGCGTGCAAGATCACACGTGTTGGTGGACTCTTGATAGAAGTAGGTGTTCTGCATGGTATAGGCACACCAATGCTTTGGTTTTTTGTATGACCTGTCGATATAATCGTTATGGAAAAGTCGATAATTACTTAACGCTAATTCTAAAACGGTATCAGTTGTGAACCCTCGTGGAATCAATATAGATAGGGATGTCGCATCTTCTGCATAAATTTGAGTTATTGAAATCAATAACACCAATATTATATAAGAGTACCTAGCAGCTGTATTTTTTATCATTGGAATCCTTCACTCAATAGTTACGTGCTCGAAAAAAACAGTTTATACTATTGAAAAAAAAGTATGATTAAATTTCATTACATCAGCTTAGATTAATTAGGAGTGGTAGTGCTAGACGTTACCAATTTTCTTACCAAATTTACTCATCGATCCTTCATATACTTTTCGTGCGTCTTCATTTCTTTAACTATTCTTTCTTATGTTCCGTTATCTACTGGCAATGGCCCCTACTATAATTCGCGCATGCGCAATCAGCAGAAAAAAGAGACTGCTAGCTCTTTAACACCCTTAAATCAGGAACTCAAAGAGATTCATAATCATCTGATGAAACTTACCTATTTAGATAGTGATGAATTTAAAAAAGGTATTGATAACTGGTTACAACGCATTCATCCGGATCATTATACGGAACCCCCTGAGATAAAAAAACTTAATACATCCTATAACAATTTATATCGCTTTTTAATGCATGTTTTTATCGCTGATATACAAGAAACACATGATGATTATCAAAGATATGCTACGATAAAAAATGCATTTGATCATTTATTTTATTTTTTGGGTCACACAGAAGTCGCTCAGTTTGAAGTCACTAAAAAAGTACTTAAAAAAAATATTGCTAACATAGTTGAGTCTGAAGAAGAGAATGATGATCATATGAATAAACGATTCATGCGATCTCAACAAAGCCAACCTGAAATGATAGAAATATCTGAAACTCAAGAAATTAACGTAGAATATTATCCATTTAGATATGCCATTCTAGTAGGATTATTTGAAAGCTATAAAGCACGGTTCTGTTCAATGAAAGTATTGACCATTGATGATCGAAAAAGAATAGCACGCCGTATTAAAAATACGTTTCAGGATGCTATTGGAGAAGATTTAATGCAATCCGATGAAGATCTAACCGACATACAAATTATTATACGATCATTAGAGGAATATATAAAAAGCACTTTTAAAAAAGAACCAATTGATCCCGAACTTGAATCAAAAAAACAACAACAACTAATTAAATGGCTCAATAATGGTTTAAAAAAGACATTAGCTTTGGGATCTCTGGCTGCTCTGCTTTATTATCTAAAAATATATAGACCTACACAAGATTTAGAAGATGATAATGATATTTTATCCGCAGAAAATAATGGCAAAGAGGAAGCCAGTCCTTCAATAAGAAGAAGAAAGAAACGTCGATCATCAAAAGCTAGTAACGATGATATCAAATGCATGTTAATGATGCTCTGGGTGGTTTATGAATTTTATAAAGAGAATGAACCTAAAGAACCAAACTGGGGCCATAAAACCCCTCAACAAGGCATGCGTCCTAACTATCATCCACAACAACATAGGGTACTTCATTCTGGTAATTTTTGGGATAGTGATGATGAAGATAGTGATTAAGGTTAAACTAGTCGCAGGCTTAACATAATCAGAGCATGCATGATTGATTTCTGTTTAGGTAAGATTGTATCTATATATTGCTTAAA
>CAYPYR010000012.1:11354-14985 GCA_964415095.1 uncultured Pseudomonadota bacterium
TATCATTCTTTCTTTTTGTTCAATCATGGTGGTAAAATCATCAAGCTGAGTAATATTTTTCACCACACCAACATCTTGCTCAACTATATTATGAATGCCTTGTATTGAATACCCATATAACGAAATGAGCGCAAACACTATAAATGCCGTTGTCGTAAAAATTGATGCGTGATTTTTGATAATATTTTTTCTCATTACTAACTCTCCTTTAGTAATTTTTAACAATTCAAATTTCTTGTTGTATTATAAAATTAACATATTGATATAAAAAAAAACAAATATAATTTATAAATAAAAAAGTAGTATATTAACAACGTGGATAATATTACTCGTTTTTTTCGCTATTTTTTTTATTCATCGCACCATTATCAATGATAAATATATACTACGAATAGCAGTAACTTATCATAAAATTAATGAGTACCTGGGGAGTCCTAATGCGTATGCAAAAATTATGCATCTTACTTATCACCCTACAAGTCATGTTAGTATTTGGTAAGGTATACCAACATAATCGCCATTTGGCTCTTCTATATACCAAACAAAAGATTGAAGAAAAACTCAAACAAACTCTTACCACGCGCGATATGCTTTTCGCGGAACTCAGCTATCTAAAAAGCCCGCAATCCGTAAAAAAATATGTGCAAAAAAATCTCAACTTTGTGCCGTTAAAACAGACTAATATTGTTCACGTTAATACTCTCTTAGCAAATCAGGGATAATGAAATGATACAAAAAAATTATCACGTTCGTATTATTCCCGTCTTCTTGCTCTTTTTAACCATATTTTTAATCATAACGCTGCGATTTTATAGTATACAAATTCATAAACACCATTTTTTTACTCAAATGGGCACCCAGCAATATGATATGACTCATACCATGCCTGCACTGCGCGGCACCATTTTTGATCGCGATAAAAAACCACTTACCATAAATGCTCAAGCCCCATCAGCATTTATTTTGACCAAACATATGCACCATCCCAAAGAAACACGAGCTTTCTTAGAACAATATTTTCCCAATGTCTATGCACAATTACTTAAACAACCAGAGAGAGCCTTTTTTTGGGTCGGGAGAAATTTAAGTAAACGAGATCATGAATTCATACTTGAGCATGGAACGGTAGATATCTCACTCATTACCGAATCGACACGCAACTATCCTGCAGAATTTTGTTCTTCAATTATTGGACGCGTCGATATTGATAATAAGGGCATAGAAGGTATCGAATATAAATTTAATAATATACTTGCAGGCATGCCCCAAACCGTGCGGATTAAAAAAGATGCACGATCCAAACAATATTATTTTGAAAAAGATCTGATTACCTCTGGCGCTGCCGGTCAGGATATACAACTTTCGATTGATAGCACACTACAATTCTTTGCATATGAAGAAGTGGCGAAAACAGTTACTGATTACAAAGCGCAAAGCGGCGCAGCCATTATTCTCAATCCTGATACGGGTGAAATACTTGCTATGGTAAACGTCAGTGCTGAGTCTGATGATAAAACACCTGGTCATATTAAAAATTTTTGTGTCACTGACTGCTTTGAATTTGGATCAGTTATGAAAACCTTTACTGCCCTTGCTGCGTTTGAGGAAAAAGTAGTTACTCCCGATGAAATTATTGATTGTGAAGGACATGCGCACAATTTTGGCAAACTTCGCGTAGTCAACTGGACGCCTCTGGAAAAAGTGCCCTTTAGTGAAGTAATCAGGAGATCCAGCAACGTGGGGATTGCAAAGATTGCAGCACGACTTGATACAAAAATGTTTGCACATTTAGAAAAGCTTGGCTTTGGTAAAAAAACTGGTATAGAATTTCCCGGTGAACGAGGAGGGTTCGTGCCAACACCGCATCGTTGGTCAAAGTTTACGCGATATGTACTTTCATTTGGTTATGAGATTTCTGCAACATTGCTTCAACTCGCACGCGCTTTTTCTATCATCGCTCATGATGGGTATGATGTTACACCAACTCTTCTTAAGCAAACTGCACCACCAGATACGAAAGAAGCATTGTATAGTCATGAATCAATAAGCCAATTAAAAAATATTCTAGAAGCAACCGCTCAGCGTTATGCGATCGATGGCGTTCGTGTTATGGGTAAGACTGGTACAGCACGTATTGCTGAACATGGTACCTACTCCACCAAGCGTCATGTATATACTTTTGGCGGCATAATTGAGCAGGGCTCATTTCGCCGCGTTATCATTACATTTATCAGAGAACCAGAAAAAACTAATCTCTGGGCAGCGGAAGTTGCCGCACCATTATTTAAGCGAATCGCTGAAAAAGTAACTATGCTGCATAAAACTACTCAAAAAATATATTGTTAATGCTCGTTAAAATATCAGGTCAGTTATGAACTATAAATTCATAGTTATTTATTTCGTTTGTTATATATATTCTGCAGTTATTTCTGGTGCAAGCTATTTTGCACCTATGTCTGCTACAAAGATAGTTATACATACTATTCCTAAAAGTGGAACTCATTTACTGGGGAAAGCGGTTGAGCTTTTAACCGGCAAAACCGCTTGTTATGATATTAGAAAAGTTAATTGGGTGAAAAATTATTATCCCGCACATGAATTACGACTGATCCCACGAAGAATTAGGTATAAAATAATGACAATTCTGCGCGATCCTCGAGATCGTTTTGCATCATTCATTAATACCCTAGAGCGTCAAGGAAAGCGAAAAACTATAAATAAAGATCTTGATCAAGTTATATCTGAAATATTGCAGAATCTTGGCAGCGGATTTTACCTTAATTATGGTCTTCTAGAATATCGAAGCATGGCTACCTTGGATCAATATTACCAAAGACAAATCCCAACTTATAATTTTAAAAATGCGTGCAGAGTGCATTTTGAGAGACTGGTAGGCCTTCAAGGAGGCGGCTCATTAGCTGATCAGCAAGAAGAAATAATAAAAATAGCGCAGTTTTTAGAAATACCATTAGATCAAACAAAATTAGAGCATGTTATTAATAATTTATTTGGCGGCACCCTTACCTTTATGCAAGGACAAATAGGTCGATGGAAAACGTTCTTTTCGGAAAAGAACAAAGAGCTTTTAAAAAAATCTTTGGGGGATTGGCTTATTAAGTTAGGTTATGATACAGATCATAATTGGTAATAAGAGTTTTAGATGGATTTACTATCTTGACTTTTTCTTATGCTCAAGCACCCTAATTACATACTTTAAAAATAATTAACAGGCTATTATGCAAGAGGTAAACACCATGGTACATATTGGTAAAATAGCACCGAATTTTAAATGTGATGCGGTCATTGATGGTAAAATTACATCATTGAGTCGTGATCAACTATTAGGCTCATACACCGTCTTATTTTTCTATCCACTTAACTTTACGTTTGTCTGCCCAACCGAACTGCATGCCTTTCAAAACGCACTTGCTGAATTCAAAAAACGTAATTGCAAAGTAATTGGTGTTTCAATTGATTCAGTATACAGTCATCTTGCGTGGCTCAATACTCCTAAAAATCAAGGCGGTATCGCAGGCATTACCTACCCACTCATTTCTGATATTAATAAAACGCTTTCACAAGAATTTGGCGTGCTTTCAGATAATGGCGTGGCACTGCGCGGGTTATTTTT
>CAYPYR010000012.1:15085-24106 GCA_964415095.1 uncultured Pseudomonadota bacterium
ATCTTAAAAAGATTCGAAATAAGAAAACTGAGCATTATTGCGCAAATAAAAAAACATGCTATAACAAGCAGTTTTGCTAGTACATAGCATATCAAAAAGCATATTCCTAAAAATAATAATACCTGCATAACCATCAAATGCTCTTTCAAACTATCATGATAAAATTTTATTAAAAATATATACAATTTTGTCAGAAATGCTATAACCATTAGCGGTATAATTTAACAATATTACATCCTAGAAGAGGGTTACATGAAAACTTTATTAGCATCACTTGCTGTTTTAGCATTAACATTACCAGTTATGGCAGAAGAACCGGTAATAGCTCAAGAAGTAGAAAAGCACATGGAAGAAGTTGTAAAAGTAGCTGCACATGAAAATTGCATCTGCCATAAAGATTCACAAGAACCTTGTGCAGACTTAACCAAATGCGATTCAACATGCCCACCTTGCAACGAAAAACTTGGTCAAGCAATGCGTACATTAATTGTAGCTGCAGCAGAAGCTGAGTGTGGATGCGAAGTTACTCCAAGCGAAAATAGCTAATTCGATTTTATCGCATAAAACAAAAAAGGCACCTTAAATTAAGGTGCCTTTTTTGTTTTATGTATTTTTTTATTGGTCAGTCGCTCTAGCTGTTCTTTTATCACCGGCTGCGCCAAACATACTTTGACAAGCTCCCGCCGTCGCCAAGGCTATGGCGCCAGACAGGATATGCAGGATTAGAGAATGGCCTGCCAGGCGAAGCTGCGTAAGCAGCGAAGACTGGTGGAGGCGATGGGAGTTGAACCCATGTCCGAAACATAATATGAATCAAGCGCTACATGTTTAGTCTTCTTTCTTACGAACTGGTGACCTCGAAGACCAAGTTACACCCGCACGTCCGTTTTGTGCTACAGCCATGTCTATAAAACGAAAACTCCTCAACATGGTCGTCCTATCAGTTTATACGTATAAGCGCCGTGGATAGGCACAAAGTTCTTATACGACTTAATCTTTTATGGAGATTAAGCTACAGCCATGTAGGCTGTGTTCATTGGAGTTGCACTTATTTTGTGCTGATTGTTTCATTAACGAGTTTGCAATCAAAACTCGACATGCTCTCAATGCATAAAACATAACGTCGAAGCCGTTACGCCCCCAGAAATTTCAATGATACTTACGGTTTTACCCTGAAAGCTCACTATTAATCGTACCAATTATATTTCTCCATGTCAACTTTTTAGCCCAATTTCACACCGCTTTATTTTATTGGCTATCTAGAGTATTATACAAGTATGAGTAACCATAAATACGGCGTTAAAAGCGTCAAAATCAAAGAATATTCGCGAGATAAATCTCAAGATAACCTTCCCGCCAAAAAAAAATCGCTTGGTCAACACTTTTTGCGTAAGCAATCAGTGGTAGATCATATGATCGATGAGGTAACCATTACCCCCGAGATTTCAGTAATGGAAATCGGTTGTGGTGATGGATTTTTAACCCGGGCAATCTTGGAACAAACTAAGTGTAAACAGCTCTGGGTGTATGAGATCGATCCTGAGTGGGCACATTATGTACAAGAACAAGTACACGATCCTCGACTAAAGATCTTTATTGAAAACGTTCTTGATCTTGATGTCACGCCCCTCAAAGAACATACCCCTTGGGTATTACTTGCAAACCTGCCTTACCAGGTTACCTTTCCGATATTGTATTTAATTCTACGAAATAAGTATTTATTCAATGAAGGTGTGGTCATGATGCAGGAAGAGGTTGCGCAAAAATTAGTTGCAACTAGCGGCCGCTCATGCACTCCCGTATCATTATTTCTACAATATAATTTTGAATTTAAGCTCCTAGAAAAAATTGAACCTGGTGCATTCAGCCCACCACCAAAAGTATTTTCTCGTCTGGTGTACTTTAAACCAAAACTAGAACAAAAAGAAATACCTAATATTGAAGACTTTTGGAAATTCATAAAACAGTCGTATCGTATGCCACGACGCACCCTCCATAATAACTTACGCACTACTCATTATGACATTACGCGTATTCCAGAAACTATATTAACAATGCGATCTCAACAATTGTCGTTTGAGCAATTTTGTGAAATCTGGCAGCTTCTTCATAAAACCGTATTATAATGATTAATGCTCACTGCATCTGTTGCTCAAACGTTTGCACATGGTCATATATCAATTAACTATATTAAAAGGTCACTATGAACACATCTGAACAAAAAAATAATCACGCTACACATGCTTCTTTAGAAATGCTCAAAGATCGTGCAGCTAAAGGAGATGTTGAGTCTCATTTTAAGCTTGGTTGCTATTATCATTTTCAAAATGATGAACATAAAAATATCAACAAAGCAATCGAGCATTATAAATTCGCTGCTGATGCCGCACACCCTGCTGCACAATTTTTCCTTGCAGAAATTTATGAAACCAGCTCAGATAAAGCACTAAAGGATCAGGCTGAAAATTATCTCGAACGCTCTGCTGCTCAAAATTTTGCACCATCACTTAATAAAATTGCCGAGTCACTTTTTTGGCAAAATGATGCGCAAAAACAAAAAACTGCATTTAACTATTTCATGAAAGCTGCAGAGCAAGCATATCCACCTGCTTTATTTAATTTGGGTTGCACCTACTTATTTGGTAACGATGAAATTCGCGATCAGAAAAAAGGTTTTGAGCTGTTAAAAAGAGCTGCTGATGCTGGACATATCGAAGCACAAATGTATCTTGGCATTTGCTACCAAGATGGCCTTGGTGTACAACAAGATCTAACAAAAGCTCAAGAACATTTTAGCATTGCTGCAGATGCTGGTTATGCGCCTGCTTTTTTTGCGCTCGGCGAATTACAGCGTCTCGGTGTTGAAAAACCTACTATTAACAAAGCTATTGAACATTATGAAAAAGCAGCAAAGCTTGGTTTTCAGAAAGCTAATATAGTTCTTGGCATTATGCATCACCAAGGTGATCAAGTCCCGCAAGATTACAAAAAAGGTTTTGAATATTTTAATATTGCAGCCCAGGCACACGATGCTGAAGGTCTTTATCTTGCTGGCATGTGTTACTTTGACGGCCAAGGTGTAGAACAAGATGTGCCAAAGAGCCTTGAATATCTCAAGCAAGCAGCTGAGGCTGGTCATCCTTATGCACAATGCACTCTCGGCGCATTTTATGCAGAAGGCGAAATGCTTGAGAAAAATCTCAATCTCGCTGCAGAACTTTTCAAACAAGCAGCTATGCAAAATTGCCCACAAGGTCTTTATAATTTGGGCATTTGTTTTGAGATTGGTGAAGGCGTAGAGCAAGATTTCGCAAAAGCAATTGAGCTTTATAAACGCGCTGCTGCACTTGAATATGAAGATGCCAAAATGGCACTTGAACGTTTGGGTATTACCAAAGCGCAACAATAAAAATACAGGGGCCTACTTAATGGCCCCTTCTTTATTAATAAAAAAGCATAATTGCTGCCATTGTTGCCATTAAAATATCTTCGATAAACGTTACCCAGGTCATTGGCACGTTAAATACAACACCAAGACAGGCACAGGTAATTGTTTTCCCCGCTCGCAGTTCTCGCATCACGCCAATACTACTCACGAGCATTATGACAAGCGTAATGATATTGACCGTTGTAAGCTGCCAACGCAGCAAATAACAAATACCAAGACCAAGTTCAATTAATGGATAGGCATACGCATAATACTGACTACGTTTAGCAACGATATCATATGTCTGATATGCTTCTACAAATCCGGACCAATTAATTAATTTAAGTAGGCTTAGCAGGATAAAAAAAGCTGCCATAAAATCATACATCGCTGATGAGAAATTGAAGCCATACAGGTATGCACGCACCGCTACAAACAAGATGATAATTAAAAAAATTACTGCAAGCGGTGTAAGTTCAGAAAAGTTTGTCTTCGATGCTTGCTTCTTTTCTTCAACACGCACTTGATTTAAATAGATACCGCGAAGGCCCGCAACTTTGAGTGCATCATTAATGCGATCAAGCGAAACATGTGTCGACATTTCTATGATAAGTTTTTTGTTTACATCATCAAATGAAACCGCGGTAATATCAGGGTGCTTACGCAATATTTCTCTCAAACCATATATCGTTAAACTATCCACAATGCCGCTTATTAGATATTCATGAACCATGGTACCCCTTATCTAGCAACTATTCTTAAAATTCCATTTCTTTCTATTATGATAACGAGCATGCATATATTTATTCAAGATAAGCAAAATAAGATCAATTAGACTTCTTATTGCAAATTAATACCATAATACCTTCAGAAAAAGCCATACTGATTCCTAATGTTTCTCTGTTTTTGATAGTTGATACTAACAAGGATCAGGTAGGTATGAAAAAATTATTACTCATTTTTTTGATATTATCATCTGAACAAACTCAGCCTAATGATGCAATATCACAAAAAGCATCAAAACCCCAAACATTAAAAATTGGCAATTTAGCGCTGCCTTCTTCTCAACAAGTTGGCCCACTACTCGGTTTTGGACAAAACATTAATGATAAAGGTGATTTTCTGGCACTCACTTTTATGGATTACTATCAACTGCATAAAGCACATTATGCTGATATTATTCCCGCTGTTATGTATAGTTTTGATGACAGTAGCTCAATCTTTGTTAACTTTCCCATGACGCCATCATATAAAAATGGCTGTAATAAATCCTCAGGATTAGAAGATTTCTTTGTTCAGTTAGAATATTGCTTTGTCAATGAAGTGAAACCAACCTATATTAATCAAGCAACCGTAGTTGGCAAAATGACTATTCCATCAGGTTCTACTACTGTTAAAAATCCTGCAACTGGTTATGGTGCACCTGCATTTTTTCTTGGCACTACCTTTAATCAACTTGCAACCGATTGGTATTTTTTCTTCTCAATTGGTGGACTGATGACGTTAAAATATGATTGTAATAAACGTTTTGGCAATCAACTTATATACCAGTGTGGTATCGGAAAGAATATTGGTAACCCAGGCGGCGCAATCTTGACCTGGATACTTGAACTTGATGGTTATTATACGCAACAAGATCGGTGTGGCGGTATTAAAAATCCTGATACCGGCAGTAATATTATCTATCTTACACCATCAATATGGTACTCAACTGAGCGGCTTATCCTGCAATTTGGTATTCCTATTCCAATCATTCAACATCAATTCGGTGATCAACCCAGAGAGTATTTTGGTCTTGCGGCTAATATTGCCTGGAAATTTAACTAAAACCGAAAAATTGCCTAACCACACCACAAATACTGCTGAGAACCCTATAAAAATCAATCTTTTCTCCCTATATTCTCACAATATTGAATATTTCTAACTGAATTTATTATAATAATATCAGCGTAAAACACTCATTATTTTACCAGCAACAC
Organism: uncultured Pseudomonadota bacterium; assembly: GCA_964415095.1. Taxonomy (GTDB): domain Bacteria; phylum Babelota; class Babeliae; order Babelales; family UBA12411; genus CAYPYR01. Next base: position 20,492 of record CAYPYR010000012.1, read on the forward strand.
AATAAGCTCAATGGTAAAATTAATAATTATTATAATAAAGGGTCTCATGAAGATTATACGTTCAAAATTATTGCATACTTTATTCATACTACTAATGGTGGGACAAACTGCTTGTCCAGCGCAATTAAAAGCACCAAATCCTGCGCTGCATTATAATGAAGTCGCTTTTTTGATGTCTCATAATGCTTTTTCATCGTCGGCCTATGGCTATATTCCCTATGCGCAACAGAAATGGAGTATTGCCCAGCAACTGAACAATGGCGTACGTGGCCTGATGCTTGATGTTTTTACCGTACAAGAAAACGATGAGTCGGTGATACGTCTTTGTCATCGTAGCTGCTATTTTGATAAAATTTTTCGACCAATAGAAACCCTTAAGTCACTTGCGTCATTAAATATGCCAAAACCTGAAAGTCTTATTGATGCACTTACTGAAGTACGAAATTTTCTCGATGGTAATTCAAAAGAAATAGTTACCATAATATATGAAGATCATGTAGAAAACCCTGGTTTATTAGATCAGGCTATCGCTGATTCTGGCATACAAAATTATATTTTAAAACCAGGAGATTGGAATCCTGAAGAGCATAACGGCTGGCCGACGTTGCAATGGATGCAAGATAATAATAAACGATTAATCATGTTCTCGGATTATAATCCAACAACCTATGCCTACAATCTTTGGTCTAATGCGGTAGAAAATCAATATAGTACTATTGAAATAGATAAAACTAACTTCGAACGAGCTGAGTCACAAAAATACTGGTCAACCAATGATCGTTATCTTTTTGTATTCAATCTTTTCCCTAAATTCCCTATCCCGTACGAAGCAATACCTGATATTAAGAAATTTATTAGTGAGTATATTGATCGTAATGATTATGTGACTATAAATAGCTCTAGACTTCATGCTGCAATTTTACATTGTGTCACAACTGGTATTAATAAAAACCCACTTTATAAAGGTAGGTTCCCAAATTTCATTGCGCTTGATTTTGTAAATGATGGTAGTGGTATTGCAATCGTAAATGCGATTAATAACATGAAAGCAACAAGCGCAACCTGGGCGGTATTTAAGAAGTCACCGTAACTTAATTATCTAAAGAGATAATTCTTTATTATTCTCAAAAACAACAATACTGGATCAGACCAATTTTACATTTACATTCATTGCTTGATGACCTTTAGATGTTTTGAATAAATGCGAAAATTCATATAGATCTTGTATTTCATCAATACGATGACTATCCAATTTTTTTATAATATTCATGTCGCACTCAAGTACACATCGTTTCCATAATAAATAACTACTTATACCACAACTTGCAATACTAGCAGTCATTATTGAAGGGTGAAATTTACACTTTATTGATAAATATGCTGCACTAAAGGAAAGAAAAATAAACGTAAAAAGCTTCTTGAATGAGCTTTTTGATTCATCTGCTTTTTTTATTTCTCTGATTTCTCGAGATATAAGATCTCCATAATTTCCCCTACTATTTGCTTTAAGATCATTAATACATTTACTATAGATTTTGAGCCTTTTAGTTCCAATAATGTCATTTGCACCATTCAAACTTTCTGCATGAGCAATGTTATAGAAATCTGCTTTGGATAATTGATGCTCTGGTAATAATTTTTTGTACCATTTTGCAGAGCTAATCACTTCTCGTACACAATAGGCATATATCCCCATCTCATCAGCATCTGCTTTTGTATTCAACACCTCGTTTAGACTGTCTTGAATATCTTCATCAATATTAGTTTTTATTTGTTGTTGAGTCATAGAACCTGAATTATAGTAGATATTTAACTTTTTTTCGAGGGAATCTACTCTCTCCAGAACCATGTTCTTGAATCTAAGAGGTTGCACTTCAAAGTTTGTTGATTTTTTAAGCAACTTATCTTGAATATATGAGCGATCAATAACATTACTCTGAGCGGGTTCAGATGCTTGCACAAGACGTTCTAAATTCGAAAATTCTCCTTGCTCTTGAGAACCTACAGAAGCACTACGTCTTTGACGAACAATAGGAGATTTGCCTTCTTCTATCGATAAAACGATATCAAAACCCATGCTCATAAATGATAAAATCAACAAGAAAAAACTTCTATTCCGTGCCATATTGATAATCCTAAATTCCATCCATTTAATTTATAATCAATCTTTTTCATAATATTAATTATATATGGATAAATGAATTCTGCAAAACCACCCCTAATTCTATGAATTTATTTACAACTTGTATAAATAACACTAGTCTTTCTCTAGAATATTTTGCACAATAATTGAATGCGCTTGAACTAAAGTGCGATTTTCAATTTTACCTGAATTTAATTATCTAAACGTTCGCCTAGATAATCGATCAGTTGCTGTAATGAGTTTACTTTAGTCTTATAACTTTTGCGCTTGATATCATAACTTCTTTTCAGCGCCGCATCTACTTTTTTCCAAAATTCATTAGGTCGATTTTCACTCTTAAGTTGAGTAAAAAGATCATTAAATCCCATGCAATTGTGTACTGCAAAATAAGCCAGTTGCGTTGCATGGTTTATTGGTTTGATTTCTGAAACTTGCATTCTGGACATTAATATTTTGGGAGCAACAGGAAACTGACCATCTAGTACTGATAAAACAGTATTAAAACTCAGAGTGGACATAATTAATAAGCAAAAAATTATATAATACAACATCCAAAAACCTCTAAAAAATTTATCTTATATTTATTCAATAATTGAGTGCGCACTTACTAGCATGTTACTTTCTATCTTCCCTGAATTTATATATGAACCGGGTAGAATGGAACAATAATTACCAATTATGGTATTGCCAACTAAATGTACTCCGGCGCCAATAGAGGTGCGTTCACCTATTGTTACCGTAACATCGATATAAACATTTTCCGGATCTTGAAAGTGAACCCCATGCGTCATCCAATAATCAACAAGACGTTTTCTCATGATTTTTTCAACCTGAGCAAGCTCAGCTAGCGTATTCACCCCACGTACATTATCAAACGGCACCTGTATTGTTTTTACGATGCCTGCACGTGATGCACATTCAACGATATCAGTTAAATACAATTCACCGGTAACGGGACTTGGGGTCAGCGTATTGATACACGATGCAAGAAAAGTTTTATTGACCAGATAGATACCAGAATTTGATAAACTAACCTTGAACTCATCGGGCGAACAATCTTTTTCTTCAACAATCTTAAAACCACCTGTCGGTAACTGAATCACGCGGCCCCATCCAGAAGGTTGGTCTAAATCACAAGTCAGGAAACTCAGTAGTGCGTTCGATGATACGTGCTCTTGCCAAAACTTTGTAATAATTTCGGCAGTGAGCAATGGACCATCACCATATAAGATTAATAAATTATCTGCATGCCAATGATCTTGAGTAACTGCAACTGCATGGCCGGTGCCCTTCTGTTCTTCTTGAATCACAAAATCTACCTGCTTGAATTGCGCATCGTCAACCATTGCACGTATATCATTTCCGGTAGGGCTCAGCACGAGCAATGTGCTTATTCCAAGCTGCTCTAACATATTGAGTGGATGCCATAACATTGGCTTGCCACACACTTTCGCAAGCTGCTTGTTCGTCTT
>CAYPYR010000012.1:24206-28254 GCA_964415095.1 uncultured Pseudomonadota bacterium
TAAGAAATCAAATACGAGCTGGCTCCAGGTCTCCATGGAATCATACACCGCTTTGCATTCATCAAGCGTCCACAGCACGCCAGATTTGAGTTCTGATCTTATGCGAATATCAGACGAGTCACCATGAAGTATAAACAGAACACCGGTATGCACTTGGCCTACTGCATTGCTCTCGTCATTTACGATGCCAACCAGTTCACACGAAAAGCTGCCGTTGTAGGCTATTTCTTCTTGGAATTCACGAAGTCCCCAGGCAGCGATATCTGGTGATGTAACATCTTCTTTACGAATATGGCCACCAATACCCAGTGAATATTTATTTTTCAATCGTGATTCACTTGCCGTACTTTTTCGTTGCATAATAAAATAGCGATCTTGGTGCTTGAATACCATATATGGAATGATCTGTTTGAATGAAGGATCTGTTTCAGCAGCAGCACGAATCATAAATTCATGATGCTGCTTGATTGATTGTTCAAAATCACCCAGATCCCCGGTGTACAAACCTGCTACGGTTGTTTGAGGAAATAATTTTTGCCGTGGCACTACTACAATAGATTCATCAAGTGACGATTTTACCGGTGCCGATACTGTTTGCGTATTTATGTGGGTCATTATTGCTCCATAGTAGAACTAAACTAACCCACATAGCATACACCATTATCCATTTTCTTTTAAGAACTCAAGCCAGAGGCTATCTTTTGCAAACTCAGTCTTAAGATAAGAACGATCTATTCGATAGCGTGGATAATAAATTGAAATTCCTTTAGCCTTTGCTAAATCATTACTCGTAGCATTCATAATAACTATGGATTCAATAATCTTCATACCATCCAATAAATGCTCTTTCAGTTTTTCTACAACAGGCGCACCAACTATTGGTTTTACCTTATCATTTTTTGCTTGCTTGACTGGTGGATTAAAATTAATGCGTGCAGCTTTGCGATATTCTACCTTTTGATCTTCATGATCAAATAGATCTTTGCATTTTTCACGTGATGTATTGCATGCTAGAGTGAGAATTCTCGGATTTTCTTGTTCCGTGTCTTGGTTAAGACGCATTAAATGATCTTGATAGAATGAATCAGGCAAGATCGTTTCACACACTTCCATATTGCCAAGATTATTGATCAATTCTTCGCGAGAAAAAACTCCCGACGCATTCTTCTTAAGCGAAGCAGTACTTAATGCTTGGTATAATTCGTTATAAAATGAATGCAGATCAACATAACTTGCCGTATTAAAATGAACACAGGCACGCCGTGCTTCATGGACAAGCGCTTTGATCGCTGGACCATACTCACGAGCACATAATTTGAGTTGCATTACCATTTGATCGATATTTTGTCGCAAAATATCAATGTGCTGCAGATCAATCGCCGCCTGAGTATAACCACTTTTTCTTTTTTGATAGAGCGCATGATATCCTGCTACAATTGAAGCAGCAAATTCGGTTGGGGAAAGATATTGTGCGGCAAGTCGTGTTAGAAATGAGGTATAGTTCCAACCATCAGCATGCTCAACTTCTTCTGAAGCCACCGCAATGTGCGCAAAATCGCGAATCTGATAAAAAATTTCTACCATTCCCATCAAACAGGCATCAAAACCAATTAAATCAATTTTTTTGCCATGAAGTACATTTCGCTTAATTCTTCCCAACGCATCTATCATTTGTTGATTGTTCATATAAGTTTTTGATACTTCATCAAACAAAATGCCACGACAGTCTGATTCTTCACTGTTGGTTAGATAATGTGGATTCGCAAATGCTACATCACCATCAGGTATACAATTTCGCGATCTACCCCATACCGGGTCTATGGCACCAACACCGTGATCCCAAAATACAAATGCATAATGTTTTGCCGGATGATTACCAAATGCCCAGGCAGCACCTTCAGAGACTTCTCTGACACAATTACCATCTTGACTATGTGGTAATTGCTGTGCAAGTTCAATTTTCCCTTGGGTTATTTTATAACGCCATGAACCATTTTTTTGTGGCTGGTTCCATTGAACACAAATATTGAACCTACCTGGTATAGAACCAATCCGCGCCATATCATTAAGGTTAGTGATGGCAAATGGACTTAGGTTATTACGTGCTTCCATATAAATAAAGATAGTCCAATCATCCAGCGGTTGCTTTCCTTGCGCAATTTCGAGATCGCTATAGCCTGAAAGCTGAGTGGAGACGCCCACTACTACTAAAAATAAATTAAAGATACTTCTTAACTTCATCTCCCTATCCCCCTAGCAAGAAGCTTCTGAAAGTTTCCCAACGTTACAATTTAAGATTAGGGAAGAAATGATTTTCAAGTCAAGAATTTCAAATATGATAATGAAATGATGATTAGTTAAAAAGAAAATTCAAATTAGATAAATATTTTAATAATTGATGATTGATCACTTTAGGCAAACGTGTGGATAAGATCAGCCAATATTTCCATCGTCAAAAATGGCAAATGGTCCATCAATTCTTTTTCATGAGCACGATCAACGACTTCTTTGATCTTTTTACCACTCATATTGCAACTTATAGTAGCAAGTTCTGTAAAATCAAAGGAGCTAATATTTTTATCATCTCGCAAATAATGCATAAATAATTGAGATCGCGTGGTAGCATCCGGAAATGGCATATTGATCACCCGCTCAAAACATTTTTCTAATAATGGATTCAGTTCTTTTTTATCGCGAGCGGTCGTGACGACGATTATCGGACGATATATTTGTTGATCTCGCACCCTATCGATCTCGTTCAATAATACGCCAAGAGCATTATGAGCATTGTTAAGGTCATCAAGTGATACATGCGCGAATAGCCCACTCATATCATCTATTAAAATCATGGCAGGGGCAACTATTCGTGCTTCATTAAATAATTCAGTAATACGTTCACCACCATTTTTCATGAGAAAATCAGTAGTTTTAATATTAATTAAAGAAAGTTTTGCCTCGCAAGCAATTGCTTGAGCAAAATTTCTTTTACCCACACCTTTTGGACCACAGATAAGCAATCCTACTGGCATAACGATGTGATGCATCTGCGTAATTAGTGGATTTTTCAATGATTCGATGATTGGGCTGCATTCTTTTTTTACTGTTTCGTAACCAATGATATCCTCAAATGAACATTTTGGTATATAAATTTGATTTGCTCTATTCTCTTGTATTTGTTTTTGGCGAGCCTGGTAGATGGCTTTTCTTTGGTATATAGGTTGTATCATTGCTTGCCAGATTGAACAAACACCACCTACTATTGTTTCAGCAAATAATAAAGATTGTGCGGTATGCACCGTATTTTTGAGTAAGGTTCCATAGCCGGACGCCACCACCTCAGATGATGAGAGTGCAATTTGCTCTATATAAGAAACACATTCATCAAAGTGTCCCCATAAAAGATAGAATACAACAATGCGTATAACTATTGGTAAAACGGTGGGAAGAATATTCGTAATGATCGAAGAAGTTAATAATTTATCTGTAACTTTTTCAAAAAAGGTTTGCGGAATTATTCCCTGCTTTGCGCGCTGTTCTATTTTTTTTAATAACAAATCAGTCTGATATTGATATTCTTGTATCGAAACATTGTCGACTAAGGTAAGTTGCGAAATATGGTTTTTGCTGCACCATTGATAAACCATTTGATAGAAATCTCGTACTAATCGTGACAGATCGCTCTGATTAAGATTGCGTTCAAGAGTTTGTGCTCGCTCACCAAGCATAGCAATCTCGAGGTCAACCATGTTTTGTTCTTTGCACTTATGTTGCATATGTTGCCACAAGCTTCGGGTAACATATCGTTCAATGTTGTTATGTAAAGTATTATTCGCATTAGGTGTTCGCGTATTATGGACACGCTCTAGTCGACTTGAAACTGTTTCTAGTGCGGTATACTCATCATAGGTATATTGCATAAAGGTTAGTGCTTGTAACCAAAATAGGGGCAATGGAGCTACTGATTCATCAGCAAAAATTGCTGATGCGGGCCCTATGCTCATAAAAGCAAACATAATATATAAAATGCTACGTGAACGAACTACCATGG
>CAYPYR010000013.1:0-13385 GCA_964415095.1 uncultured Pseudomonadota bacterium
TAAATTATATTCTTAGAAATTATATATGCTGCCGACGTTGACCAAATATGCCATATCGGTACCAATACGGAATTTTGATGCATTCTTCCCGCTAACGTGCGGAAGATGATCAAGACGAGCAATAACATCATCACGAAGCTTGGTGCCGCGAACATCTTTATAGAATTGACCTGGGAAGAAGAGTCCTGCGTCGATAAAGAATCTAAGGTCTTTCAGTGCTTCATAACGAGCACGAATATTCCATTCTACACCCATGAATTTTGATGCAGGACAGGTATCAACATCAAGTGATTTACCGCGTTCGATATCAAATCTTCCAATAGCATGTGCTTTCCAGAATGCAAGAATGTTAGTTTCGAAACTTAATGCTTTGGTATTTTCTAACCAAGGAGTCCACGTTAATCCACCACCTACAAATTGTAAGTCAGTAAAGGAACTATCATCACCGGCCTCTTTCCCTTCCTCGGCAACAAAGAATGGACGTTTAGTTTTACGAGCGCCGAGTACGAAAAGACTTTGCACACGTTTTCCCGAATAACCTTCTTGTAGGCCAATAAATCCCTTGTAGGTTGAATCTTGATGTACGAGATTTGGGTTATCATCTCCTGATGCATACCCCCAGCAAATAGCCGGTTTAAGACCAACGCTTTCAAAAAGATATGCAGCATCAAGTACCGCCATCCAACCACGGAATTTATTGCGGAATCCGCAGCGATAACGATTAGATGCATTGTATATGCGCTTACCATCATCGGTCGTGCCAATTAATTCACAATTTTTATGTGAACCAAGATTTGCTTTTACTAAATCTTTTATTTCATTGGTGCGCAAGACCGGTTTTTTATCATTTGGTTTATTTTGACCAACACCAAATTGATTAAAGCATTCCTCAACCACATGGGAATATTGTTGTACCATTACCGCTTCGCTATCGCGACGAATTTTAATTGAATTGCGATCAATAGCATGAATATCTTGATGACCAAAATTGAATGCAGCTTCTCCGCCGAACTCAAAGTTATTATAAGAATATTCAGCAGCGATACCAGTGATACCTAATTTTATCGAAGCGTCAGCAGAAACTTCTATACTACGATCTCGAGCATCGTTCCAAACTAAATATGGCTCGAGTTCGAGAGTTCCCGGTGAGCCATCAAATACCGTCCATGAAATACGACCTGCAAGCAAATCATTGTCTTGTGACAATCCGCGCCATGGGAATTTATTATTAAGCAAGTGAAATTTGGTTAATGCGAATGTTTCACCAAAACTAGCAGAATGTTCTTCAAGTTTTGCATAGTAAAAATCATAAGAAAGCGTATCAGCAATGATATCACCATGGAGTAAGAAACCTGGTGCATTGGTATCATTCAAATAACTTGTTTGAATACCTAGAAAATCACAACTTGAACCATAAATATCACCAAGTGCTATACCGCGACCAACTTCAAATGGGAAAAACCCCGCACGTAAGTATTGAATGAGGCCATCACCTTTTCTACCACATAATGCGTTCAAACTTACTTCCATATATGCAGTACGAAGCCAAATTAATAATTTGTCCGTTATATGGCCATGTTTGCCATCAACAATATCATCAAATCTAATAAACTCGCGCGAGGTTCCAACAAATTTACCGCCATCACCAAACAGCGATTTTTGACGAATGCCGGCAAATATTTCAAACGCTTTATGTTCAAATGTTTCCTCACCCCATATAAAATCTGTCGTAAAATCTATGGTTTGTTTAATATAACCAAACTCATCGGGCAAATTATTATTTAGTAAGGTAGTATTCTTACCTTGCCAAATATCAAGTTTCATGGTGGTGCCAAACGTAAAATTCACATCACCATTTTGATATTTAATCTTTTTTTTATCGCCAGCGCGTGGGCTAATTGATTTACTTACGATAATGCCGGTTTCTTCAGTTTTTTCTTCGGCATATATTGAAAAAGTGCTGCATAATATTAATAGAAAAAAATACGAAAATGCTTGTAGAAAAGCACCTTTTCGCGGTGTGCTGCATAAACTTGATGTCATAAATTTCTCCTAAGATTCCGATGAGGTATAGCCAAATATGTCGGTGAATAGCGGTTTTGCGCATCAATGAGGACGCGCATAAATCTTCGGATACCTTTTGATTTTTGTCAACTAAAAGGTTGGTTTTACCTGATAGAGTCACGTTTTTTTAAGCTTACGTGACTCCAATGAATGTCTAAGGATATAATAGAGATCTATATAATTCAGTTTGAATTTTTTACAAGAGAGCGTACGGCCTCAATAATTGAGTTACGATCGATATGTGCATAAGCCAGTAGTTCTTCAGGTTTTCCCGAACGTGATAACTCACGAACACACAATATTTTGTGTGTAATATTCGTTGTTTCTTTATCGGCAAGTGCTCCAGCAATTGCCTCGCCCATGCCACCAGCAAGATAGTGATCTTCAGCAGAAATTATTTTATTGTGTGATGTGCGTGCAATATCAATAATAGTTGCTATATCAAGCGGCTTTATCGAATAAAGATCAATGAGTGCTATATTGATCTTTTCTTGTTTGAGTGTTTCATATGCAGCAAGTGCTTCATGGAGCGTGATTCCCGCAGCAATAATACAGACAAGATCTTGCGCACTTCTTCGCAGTACTTTGCAACCACCAATAACAAACTTCTCATCTAACGGATATAAATTTTTTGTTTCTGCGCGAGTTGTTCGTAAATATGAAATACCATCATTATATTGCGACATGAGTTCAGTAAGTTTGTAGGTGCTGACGCTATCAGAGGGATAGAGCACAATTGATTGTGGCACGCTGCGCATAATAGCAATATCTTCAAGCGCCATTTGTGAAGGACCATCTTCGCCAATAGAAACGCCAGCGTGTGACCCTACCAAGCGCACTGCTAAGCGACCGATACCGGCCATGCGAATTTGATCAAATGCGCGGCTAAAAAAAGCACCAAATGTTGCAGCAAATGGTTTTTTACCACGTAAACTGAGTCCGCAAGCAACGCCCACCATATTTTGTTCCGCGATAAAACATTGCACAAAACGTTTTGGAAAATCTTTTTCGAATATATCAGTATAGGTAGAATTTTTTACGTCACCATCGAGAACAACGATATTTTCATCGGCTGCGCCTAAATCTTGCAATGCATAACCAAATGCTCTACGTGTCGCAAGTTTTGCTTGAGCAACAAACTCGGTAACGTGAGCGTTTTTCTCAAGATTAGGGAGTTTTATTGTATGATCTTGCGTGCTATCGTTTAATGTTTGAGGTGCAGGTGGTATATATTTTTTTTCACCTCGATAAGATGCTGCTTGTGCAAAATGTTTATCAAGTATAGCAAGTTCTGATTGCAATTCTTTATCAGTGACCGGTTTGCCATGATAACCTTCTTTATTGGCACGGTCATCAAGCCCATACCCTTTGTAGGTTTTTGCAATGATGGCGATCGGTTTGTCAGTTATTGTGTGTGCTTGAGTGAGTGTGGTAACAATAGCACTCATATCATGACCATCAATTTCTATAGTATGCCAACCAAATGCATCAAATTTCTTTGCAATTGAACTAATGTTATGGCCACTTAGTGTTTGCTCAGATTGTCCCAATCGATTGCAATCAACAATACCTATCAAATTATTAAGTTTGTAATACGCAGCAAGTTCGCATGCCTCCCAAATAGATCCTTCGGCAATCTCGCCATCACCCATCATTACATAGGTCGTAAATGTTTTTTTATCCATGCGTGCACTCAATGCCATACCGACACCGATTGATAATCCTTGTCCGAGCGATCCAGTCGATGCTTCATTATAGGTAAAGCGTGGTGTTGGGTGACCTTCAAGTACTGAACTAAACATGCGCAATGTTAATAATTCTTCATCAGAAATGACGCCGAGTTGTTTCCATGCAGCATATACCACAGGTATAGCATGACCCTTAGATAAAATGAAACGATCATTATCAGGGTTGTGAGGATTTTTGAGATCAAGATGCATGACGTGAAAAAATAACGCAGCAACGATATCTGCGGCAGAAAGACATGATGTTGGGTGTCCGGATTTACTTGCGGTTGTTGCACGAATTGAATCTTTGCGTAGTTGCAGCGCAGCATATTCAAGAAATGGAGTGATAGATGCCAATGTTTCTTGGTTCATAATTTCCTTAGAGCGTACAATTTTTTCTCAAGCAATATTTTTTTATAATTTTAGCATTGATAATAAGATACGTAAAAATTTATCAAAAAAAATTATATATTAATTATTTTTAATCATTAAAAAATGTTTTTAATTAAGATAGCTTTATTTTGTTGTAAATTTATTTATGTACAATTAAACAGTTTCATTGAAGTGTGTACAACACTTATGTACAATAAAAAGATAAGTAAATTTATTTCTTAGCGCATTCATAGGCTTTGCATATGTCACAACAAATTAATAGTATCGTTCAAGATCTAATGCCAAAACAGCACCATTGGAAAATTCAACTTTTTCAGCAATGGCAAGCTATTATTGGACGTTTGCACGGAAGAGTTCGCATAGAAAAAATATATGATAATATTCTTGTTCTTGGTGTCTGTCATCCAAGCTGGGCGCAAGAGCTTTACATGCTGAGTGATATTTTAAAACAAAAAATCAATGCCGTGCTTGATAAAGAGCGCATTCAAAAAATCCGATTTCAAATTGTTTCGAATCGTGATGATAAAAAAAGAACATCTGGCATGCAAAAGACTGATTCAACAATAACAACTTCTTTTTCTGCCACTACAAATGTTACACTCAGCGTCACAGAAGAAACACTTCTTGCTACGGTTGAAAATGATGAATTACGTGATGCGATCAAGCAATATTATTTGCGCTGTCGTGAGCAAAAACCAATGAAAAGGAAATCGAATGCACTATAATAGCATACGAATTTTTTTGGTGGTGAGAATAATAACCATTCTTTGGTTGCCAGGTTTCGTGCACGGTCAAAAAAAAACAAATAACCAGGATGCAAATCGTATTGCGTCTTTAGTGCGCGCGGAGTTCGAATTAGCGCGTGGTGATACCAAAAAAACGTTTGACGCATTGGGTGAATATTTTCATGCTGGTGGTGATGATACCGGCAAAAAGATTTTATGGCGTAATCTTGCTCAAGCAGAAAGATACGACATTATTGCCGACCAAACCAATGATTTTAAAGATGATCTTGAGATGCAGAGTATCTACATTCAAGCCCTACTTACAACGCAACGAGAAAAAGATGCGTGTGCACTATTGCGAGAGCTTGCTATTGCGCACCCTGAAAATGAACAGATAGCACTACTTTTCGTTATGCTTCATGCTCAAGCAAAAGAATATGATGAAGCATTTGGAGCTATTGATCGATTCTTATCCTCAAGTAGTCCATCGCGAAAACATAGCCATTTCTATTTTCTTAAAGCTAAATTACATTTACAGCGTAAAGAATATGAAAAAGCGCTTGTTGCAACAGCGCAAGCAACCAAACTTTATGCCCGGCATAAAAAAGCGTGGCTGATGAAAGCATTGCTTGAACAACAGCTTGGCAATAACGATCAGGCAATTGATGGTTTGCGCCGCTATTTATCCCTTAAAGGTGATGATCAAATTGTAGAGCGTCAACTTATAGATTTATTAGTTGCACAGGGTCATCATCAAGAAGCGATTAAAATTCATCAAACGCATAATGATGATTCAGCGGAATATTATTTTGAGCATGCGCTGATTGAATCTAAGGCACAGGAAATAAAAAATGCAATTTCTGATGTAGAGCTTTCTTTGACGCGTGATCCCAAACTTGCGGCAGCACGATTACTTGCAATGCAACTGTACTTAAGTGAAAAAAATATTGATGCAATGCTTGCAACACTTTTTTCGTGGATAGAAGCAGATTTTGCTGCGCATGAAGCCTTTGAAGCGGTTTTTATTGCACAAAAGAGCGGTGTTTCTGCGGATGAATTAATTAACGGATTAGAAAAGATTGCTAAAACCTTGCCGAAACACAAAAATATTCGTGCGACACTACTTGATTTATATCTAATGCAAAAAAATTACGCAAAAATTTTTGATCTATCGTTAGAACTTACCTCATTAACGCATGATCAACTATTACTATCTCGTCTTTGGTACCTCTGTGGTTATTGTGCATTTCGCAAAAAAGAATATTCAACCGCAACAGATTATCTTAAAAAAGCTTGTGCTTGTACTCAAATATATGCCCCAGCACTCAATCTACAAGCTTATCTAAACGTGCTGACTAATAAAGATCTTGCGCACGCGCATAAATATAGCAAACTTCTTATTAAGCATTTTCCAGAAAATCCTGCATTTCTTGATACCTATGGCTGTGTTCTTGCGCGATTAGGGAAAAAAGAGCAGGCACAAAAAATATTTATGAATGCATTATCACGAGCACCGCATGATCCGATTATTAAAAAGCATTTGGCCCGCATCCAATAACCAATCGCAAAGAATAGTACGCGCATATGTAGCAAGTGGTTCTGGTGGGCATATTCATCCCATCATTACTCGAGCTCACACCTGGCGAGCAGAAAACCCGCTTCACGAGGTAATTATTTTCTGTACCAATAATACTATTGATGCTGCTATTATAAAAAAACATGCGCTTAATATTGTTATTATAAAGTTGCGACTTACTAAGCCACCACGTCTGCGGCATTGGTGGCGTTTCCCGGTATTTTTTTCATATATTTTCACTGCATTTTTGCAAAGCATTTATTATTTATGGCATTATAAGCCGGATGTAATAGAAAGTACGGGAGGATTCGTGACTATACCGCTTTTTTTTGCGGCACGGTTTTTACGCATCAAGCGCATACTCTATCAACTTGATGTCGTGCCGGGTAAAGCAATTATTTTTTTATCCTCCTGGGTGACCAAACTATATGTAGTATTTAAAGAATCGTATGACGAATGGCTTGGTCGTGGTTTTGATCATGCACGGTGCGAGCTTGCTTCTTATCCATTGCGATTTTCTTCACACCAATCGTTTGATCGTTTAAAAACAATTGAACGTATTAATATAATCAAAAAAGATAATCAAGATTTATTTACCAATGATAGACCAACAATATTTATTATTGGCGGCTCTCAAGGATCATTATTTCTAAATCAATTATTCTGTGCTTGGCTTATGGAGAATAAATCACGCTATTCATCGTTACAAATTATTCACCAAACAGTTCATGAAGAAGTTGATCAGTTAGTGCAATTTTATAAAGAGCTTAAGCTTCCCGCTTTTGTATTTTCCTATTATGAAGAACTTGCACCTATCTATACTCTTGCAGATATTGTCATTACCCGTGCGGGGGCAGGTACGCTCTTTGAATTAGAATTTTTTAAAAAGAATGCGATTATTATACCTCTGCGTGCGCATACTACTACGCATCAAGTTAATAATGCTCATGCTATGGTTAATCGCAATATCGAAAGATTTAAATTGATCGATGCTACGCTATGTGACCAAGCATTACCCTTATTTACTCAATATATGAATGAGTCTCTGTTGAGTAATACTCAAGTTACTTCTTATCTTGAGCAACGAGATTATTTATAGCCATTATTTTTGATGTTAATAATAGTGGTTTTTGTCATTTCATGGGGAATATCAAGATTGAGATGTTTTAATATAGTTGGTGCAATATTTTCAAGACCGAGCATCTCCTGATTTGAGATTATATTGTGACTTAGATACTTTTTATCAAGTATTAAAAATGGTACTGGATTTCGGGTATGGGTGCCACATGGTTTTCCGGATAATGGATCAATTAATTGTTCAGCATTACCATGGTCGCCAGTAATAAAAATAGTGCCGCCTTGTTCTATTACCACCGATTGATAGAGTTTCCCCAGCATATTATCGAGAAATTCGCACGCTTGTTTTGTGGCAAAAAAATCAGCTGAATGACCAACCATGTCTGCATTAGCATAATTAATCAAATAAAAATCATGTGCGTTGCGCTCAAGATCAGTAAGTAGCTTGTCTGTTATAGTAACACCTGACATTTCAGGATGTTCTTTATAATTTTTTGCTTTGATTGATGGCACTAAAACACGTGTTTCGTTTGATAATGTTATATCGTGCTCCCCACGAAAAAAATAGGTGACATGAGCGTATTTTTCAGTTTCAGCAATAATAAAAACTCTCTTATGGTATGCGGCGAGTACATCAAGTAATGTATTTTTGATTGTTGGTTGCTCAAATAGAATTATGTTTTTAGGATTAGTACTAAACGATTCTTTATAAAAGATAGGTGAAATGTAAAATTGATAGGTCTCATAGCATGTCTTTTTACGTTTGAAAGAATTAAAATTAGCTTCAAGTAAACTACTTGCGAGTTGACGTGCGCGGTCTGCGCGAAAATTAATACAGATCATGCCATCACCAGCTTTAATATAACCATCAGGATCAAGTAAAGTTGGCGTTACAAATTCATCCGTTTCATGTTTTTTATACGCATCTTCAAGAGCAGTTTTCCAATCTTTCTTATTAGCAGGAGTACTGCCGAGAAGCACGTTATAACTTTTTTCAGTGCGATCCCAATTATTATCCCGATCCATCGCGTAAAACCGCCCATGTATACTTGCAATAACTCCCAATCCAATTTCGGTACATTTAGCATCAACTTGTGCTAAATAGGTAGCGGCTGATTGTGCAAGTGTGTCTCGACCATCAAGAAATGCGTGAATATAGACGATTTTCAGGTTATTTTTTTTAGCTAACCGAAGAAACGCTTCTAAAAGTAATAAGGTGCTATGGACCCCAGCATCTGAAACCAATCCCATAATATGTAGAGCGTTGTTTGAAGCTGCAAGCTCCTGAAATTGCTGATTGATAGCAATATACTCAAAAAAGGTACCATCTTCAATTATATGATTGAATCGCGATAGCAACGATTTTATATGCCGTCCGGCACCGATAGTGAGGTGTCCTACCTCAGAATTCCCCATATATCCTTCTGGTAAACCTACCGCGGAACCTGAGGCAGCTAGCAGGGTATGGGGAAAACCCATCATCCATTCATGCCAATGAGGCATAGAGGCGGCAGCTATGGCATTGCCCTCCAGATCAGGGTTGTAGCCAAATCCATCAAGAACAATGAGTAATGTCGGGGTATGTCGGTTCAAAGAAGTTTCCTTTTATGGTAGTATAAGTCTTAATAAGATGCATAGTAGGTATGCATTATGATAGTTCATCTACTAAGGAGCTTTCTATGTTTCAAAAATTCTTTATATCTTCTGCAGTTCTATGCGGCATGACCTTTTATACAATTAATCTAGTAGGTCAGCAGCCAACTGAGCAAGTATTTGCTGATGAACATGCAGTAAGCGATATAAGAAATGATTTATTTGATGAGCTTGGGCAAAAGAGCGCGCAACATATAGCAGAACAAGAAAGTGTCGAAGATTTTGATTTTTCATTTGTGCTTGAAGAAATTACCCGTGCTGATGTAGCAGAAGTTTGGATTGATCCAAGCAGCATTCCATCAAAGTCGTTAGGTCAACGATTACGTGCTGCCTATACAGCCCTCGGTGCATTGTCGACATATTGTTGGGAAACGGTTAAAGAAGAACGTTATCAAGATAGCGAGAAAAAATTAACACTTCGTGAATGGATTGCATCATTACCAAAGTATTCATATGTTTTTTCAAGTAATGTGGCAACGCTCACTGTGCAAGATGTTGAATTAGCGCTGCAACCGATCAAAAAAGAATTATTTGGCGCTGAAAAAGTAAAACTATCAGCGCAACAAATGTCTTATTTATTGTATGAACTTTCTAAGCGTGGCACCATTAAACTGGTTCGGAGCAGTGCATCATTAGCTACTGCAGTTTCGAATAAAGCCATCTCAAGCATTCAGTCATGCAAAGATTGCGTAGTTTCTTCAGTTAAAAAAGCATTATGAGTGAGCGACATACTTTTGCTTTTTATTATCCCACTCTTTCACAAGCTATAGAAACGAACAAGGCGTTACCTGAGCTTATTATTAATGATAAAGCGCTATGGCAACGTCTTGTGCGCATAGTACGGCTTGATGATCAAGAATTATGTGTAATTTTTGATGGGAGAAATGTATTGCATGGTAAATTTGGGGCTGGGCGTAGTAGTAAGTCGCCCAATTTAGTATTTTCAATTGTTTCCATAGCCCAATCTACTCAGCTTGCTCCGTCTGTTACCGTTTGTCCTGCTTTATTAAAACGGGAATCATTTGAAGAAGTTATCTATATGGCTGCGCAAATGGGAGCTAATATCATACAACCAATTATCGCAGAAAAATCCCATCGACCACGAGATGCAGCTCAGATGCAAGAGCGGCTTGAACGCATTGTGATAGCTGCGTGCGAACAATCAAAAAATTTTTCTATCCCAACGATCAAACAACCAATTATGCTTGAAACTTTTTTTGAGCAGCAAAACTCAGTTATTATCTCAAAAAAAATTATTTGTTTTGATCCGAATGGATCACCGTTATTAGAAACACTCCAGGACATTCATGCTAATAATTACAATAATCTTTTATTGTTATGGGGGCCCGAAGGTGACTTTACGCAGCATGAACGCGATATCATGAAAAATAATCAGATATCATTTACTGCTCTTACCCCCACTATTTTGAGATCAGTAGAAGCATTTGCCGTAGGTCTTGGCTCTATTCGTAGTGTGAGAAAATAAATCAAATAGATTCTCTTCATTTAATACTCAAACTTCTAGTATCTTAAATAACTATAATTAACATGGTCTTAAATTTTGATTTAAATTATGTGTCAAGAAATCTTCGTTGACTTATGCTCAATGTGAGAGCTTGTTTTTTCAAGAAGGCTGTATAATACTCTAATAACATCAATTTTTTATTGTTATCATAAGGAGTAATCATGAGTATTAAACCAGATATGTGGATACGTCAAATGGCACAAGAGCATGGCATGATTGAGCCATTTGCTGATCGTCAAATGCGATATACCGATCAAGAAGAATCTCAAAAAGTTATTAGTTACGGCGTTTCAAGTTACGGTTATGATGTTCGCGTAGCGGATGAGTTCAAAATTTTTACTAACGTCTACAATTCAGTAGTTGATCCCAAAAATTTTCGTGATGACGCTTTTGTCACCGTTAAAACCGATGTGTGTATAGTGCCGCCAAATTCATTTGCATTGGCACGTAGTGTTGAATATTTTCGTATTCCTCGCAATGTTCTGACCATTTGTTTAGGAAAATCAACCTATGCGCGCTGCGGCATTATTGTAAACGTCACACCATTTGAACCAGAATGGGAAGGCTATGTTACGCTTGAAATTTCCAATACCACACCCTTACCAGCACGTATTTATGCAAATGAAGGCATAGCGCAAGTTCTTTTTTTTGAATCAAACGATTTATGCGAAGTTTCATACGCAGATCGTAAAGGGAAATACATGAAACAGGTTGGGATTACCCTACCACGTATGTAGCGTGCATCAAAAAAGGATTTTCATATGAGATCACATGAATTGATTGAGCATACGGCAGATGTACGCCTTAAAGTTTGCGCTGATTCGCTGCAAGAGCTTTTTTATGGAGCACTGGACGGCATGGCGTTATTACTTAAACCAGACTCTATCGCACAAGTTGGATCTATCAAAAAAGATCTTTCGCTTACTGCCCCCGATGCTACTGTGCTACTCATAGATTTTCTTTCAGATGTCTTAATGTACGTGCATATTGATCACATACTTTTTACCTCAGTACGCTTTTCACTATTAAGTGAAACTGAACTGAGTGCGACAATTTATGGCACGCCCATAGATGAACTCGATGAAGATATTAAAGCGGTTACCTATCATGAAGCACAAGTAGTGCAGAATGAAAATGGCCAATGGTCAACGATGATCGTATTTGATATTTAAGATACGTCCTGGTATTTAATACGCAAAAACGGAGTAAAAAATAATTATGATCCCAAAAGATTTTTTACAAAAAAAGTCGTCTGTCGTATGGGAAATACCACGGACTTATCGTAGCGATATGCGGGTGCCTGCGCGTGTTTACGCAACAGAACGTATGCTGGATGAAGTATTTAATGATCGTTCATTAGATCAGTTAGTAAACGTTGCAACACTGCCTGGGGTGATCGGTCATGTAATGGCAATGTCTGATGCTCATGAGGGCTATGGCTTTCCGATTGGTGGGGTTGCCGCAATGCAATACCCTAATGGCGTAATTTCTCCTGGTGGCATTGGGTACGATATCAATTGTGGGGTGCGATTGTTGCGATCAACACTCTCGTTTAGAGATGTTGAACCACAGCTCGCAAGTCTTGCACGTGAAATATTTAATTGGGTTCCTTCCGGTGTTGGTCGTGGCGGACAGTTAAAGTTATCCATAGAAGAACTTGATGAAGTTTTGCGCTTAGGTGCGCATTGGATGGTTGCGCATAATTATGCTGATGCACAAGATCTTGCGCATATGGAATCTAATGGTCGTCTGCCTAATGCGGATCCAGCACTGGTTTCTGAGCAGGCAAAAAAGCGCGGATTTGATCAATTAGGTACCATCGGCGCGGGGAATCATTTTGCTGAAGTAGATGTAGTAGAAAAAATCTATGATGAAGAAGCAGCAAAAGCACTTGGTTTGTTTGAAGGTCAGATGACCGTGTTGATCCATACTGGATCACGTGGTTTGGGCCATCAAGTTGCAACTGATTATATTCGGATCATGATGCATGCTATGCCTAAGTATGGTATAACGCTTCCGGATCGTGAGCTTGCTTGCGTTCCCTTCTCTTCACCAGAAGGGCAACATTATTTTGATGCAATGGCCGCCGCGGCAAACTTTGCGTGGGCTAATCGTACCATGATTACGTGGGAGATACGTGAAGCATGGAAACGAATATTTGGCGAGGATGCCCTTCTTGATTTAGTTTATGATGTTGCACACAACATGGCAAAAATCGAAGAGCATGAAATAGATGGTCATATGCAAAAAGTGATTATGCATCGCAAAGGTGCTACTCGTGCATTTGGTCCGGGTCATCCGGAACTTTCACCGCTGTACCGCGATATTGGCCAACCGGTATTAATACCAGGTAGTATGGGTACTGCATCATATGTCTTAGTTGGTACCAATGAAGGCATGAAGGAAAGTTATGGTTCGTCTTGTCATGGTGCTGGGCGACGCATGTCACGGCAAGCAGCTAAGCGTGAAGTGAATGGTAAAACATTGCGCGATGAACTTTTAGCTCGTGGGATTCATATACAAACAGGTTCTGTTTCAGGATTAGCGGAAGAAGCACCGCAAGCGTATAAAGATGTAGATGAAGTGGTTCAAGTAGTACATGATGCCGGTATTGCAAAAATTGTTGCACGCTTGCGTCCATGTGT
>CAYPYR010000013.1:13485-17220 GCA_964415095.1 uncultured Pseudomonadota bacterium
TCATATTCTTGAACCAACTTTTTTTGATCGCCCCGTTGTTGCTGTAGCAGAAGATTTGATCGGTAAATTTTTAGTGCGCAGGTTTGATGATGGTACACTTTGCTCTCTTATGATCAATGAAGTAGAAGCATACGATGGCCCCCATGATCAAGCGAGTCATGGCCGCTTTGGCAAAACAGAACGAACATTGCCAATGTTTGGCCCTCCAGGGCATTTTTATATGTATCTAATTTACGGCATGTATTGGATGCTCAATATTGTAACCGGACCAGTTGATTATCCGGCAGCAATACTTATACGCGGCGCAGGCGAATTTGTTGGCCCTGGTCGACTTACACGACGACTTGTGCTTGATAAATCATTCAATGGTCGTTTAGCAAGTCCGGAGACAGGACTTTGGTTTGAAGATCGCGGGTTTGTGGTAACCCAAGAAATGATTGGTACGTCAGCACGTATTGGTATCGATTATGCAGGCCAAGAATGGGCAGCCAAACATTATCGCTTTTTTCTAAAAGCTAAAAATTAAACATTTAATGATTTTTGTAAACCCGTTCGTGCTGAGCTTGTGGAAGTATACGAACGGATTATTAAATTTAAGTGTTATGATTACTTGGTAGTTCGAATAATATAAATAAGTGCTATGGCAACAATGAGTGGTGGCGTCCACCATTGGGCGCGCAGCCACTCTCTAAAACTTGATTTCCCGTGAGTAGCGGGTTCGTAGCGGTCCATAATTTGTTCAAATTTATCAACAAGAATATCTAATGCATCAAGCATTTCTAAAATTGGTAATGATGCTAAGTTTTGATAAATTTCACTAATTTCATCAAGAGAAATTTCTTTGTCATCATGTTCATGCGCTGCAGATACTAACAAGTTTTTATATAAGCTGGTTACGACTATTATAAAATCACGCATGAATGTTTCATCTTCGACTGCTTTATACTCTTTCATAGATTGCCAGAGTAAAAGTAGTGGGTGCAATGTTTTATGAATAGTCATTTTATGTAAACAATCTTTAACGAGCATATGTGAAATAGGTAAATGAGGGAGAAAATGTAAAAAGTTTTTTTTAATTTTTGGTTTTAATGGCAAGGCATTAAGTGAAATATGTTTGAATGGTTCTAGAAGAGAAAATGCTTTTGCTAGACGATTCAGATGATAAAAGCGTTTAATAATATGCGGAGGATGAATAGTACTTCTCAGATCATTTTCAAAGCGCAGCGGCGCCTCACTTAATGCAAGATCATCAGTTTTATTGATAAGTCGTAGATAACAGTGAGTAAAATGATCAATAGTATCCGTAAGTTGTTCGAAATTCATTGAAAAAATTTTTCGATATTCATTCATTAATTGATCTCTTTTCTTTTGATTAGTGAGATCAACGGTTGTTTCTGTGCGGCCCAAAATAATGTTTTTGAAAATAACAATCCCAAGTTTGGTAAATTCTTCCATCAATCTAGTGTCATCAAGATCTCTATAAGCTTTCAATCGGTCCCACAATGAAAAGAGGCTATCCAGATTACGTTCCTTATTGATGCATTCAATACATTCAATAATTGCTGCATGTTGGAAATGTTTGATGTCATCACGGTTTAACGTAAAATAATTTTTGACTAAATCGCTTTGATTAATAGTAGGAATACTTTGTGGAATCAACTTTTGCAGTAATGTTACCGGACTTTGCATGCGTGCTATGAAATAAAGTCGGATAATAACTTTATCGGTAAATTCTTCATCGGTTACGATATCAGCATTATTTTTTTGACTTATTGTATTGTTAGTTTGATCTATTATGCTGGGCAACACGTCTACTGAGTCAAACAATAAAAGAAAGAAAAAAAGTACATAGTTTAATTTACGTAAATTCATGGTCCCCTTTTATGTGCTTTTTGATACAACGTCCAATGTACCGCTATCATTCAAACTATAGAATACTGAGATTAATCTATTGAATGATATGGTTAAGAAAATTTGGGAGCGAATTGTTGTATTTTTACATAAAGAGGATCAATATGAGTTGCAGGAGCGACACCAGCTTGCCAGAGCTTATATCCACGTTCTGCTATGGTTGTTGCACTACCACAAATAATGATTGGATCAGTGAGAATTGCCTGCGAGCAGGTTTTTATTTTTTCGCGATAAAGTAGTGCAGCATTTCCGGTAAATAATAACGGATGCCCTAGTGCACTCGACGAATATTCAGAAAGAACAGTGTCTATATTTGCATAATATATTGGTTTTACCAGTTCTAAATGTTTGTTATCGATGATTTTGTAATCAGCGACATACACATCGTTATTGTATGCGTTGAGCAAGCAAATGATTCGTGTAGCTGGATCAAAAGAAGTTTGGCGATGTGCATAGGTTTCGTAAGCAAGTGATTCAAGTCCATTGATGCCCATTAATGGAGTCTTTTGTGCAAAACTTATGCCATTAAGAGTTGCAAGTGTTACGCGAAGCGATGTGAATGCGCCTGGTCCATGATCAACGGCTATGAAGGCAAGTTCATTGACGGTGACGCCATGCTCTTTGAGCATAAAATCAAGATATGAAATTAAATGTGAACTTGCCCGTACATCATCTTCAAGAATGTGTGCAATTCGTGTTGTATGCTCAAAAAATGAAATCTCAAGATGTTTATAGCTTCCTTGAATGCCGATGTAGTAATTGTTCATAGATCAATCGTCGCGAAATTTGGTCTTTTGTCGTTGGTAAAAGAGACTAAAGGCATCATCTTTTATGTTGTTTTCTTTTTTTTCAATAATTTTTCCACAGTTCAAGCACCGCCATCCTTCAAAATTGATAAAATGATTAAAAAAGGATTGGCGAATAATTAATCCATTGCACTTTGGACATTTCATATACTCTCCCCATCATGCTACATTGACTACTTTTGCTTTTTTTAATGCATTTACCTGGAGGCTAACTAATTAGTTTAGATTTTTTTTGTAATGAAGTAAAAGTTATCTCAAATTATTCTAATCAAGACGCTTTGCGGCTTGATGATCTAGATATCCTTGTAAAATGAAAGCTGCGGCTACCGCATGTTCACGTTCTTTTGGGGATTTCGAATTGAGCTCTCGGCTTAATGTCTGTGCACGTTTGCTGCTTAAACGTTCGTCCCAAAGTACCCACTCTATTGGTTTTTCATTGATAAGTGCATACTTTTCTGCAAGTGTTTCTTTGAATTGAACTACTTTTTTTGTTTGTTCACTTTCCGTGCCAGAAAGTGTTTTGGGATATCCGACTACTATGGTAGTAATGCGTTCTTCAGGAATTGTTTTTTCAAGAAACGATTCAAGATTGTTAAGGGTAACCGTGGTATAGGGCCGTGCGCCAATTCCGAGTGGGTCGGAAATTGCAACACCAATCCATACATCACCAATATCTAAGCCAAGTGCGCGTGTCATAATTTTTTACGGTGTGTTATAGTAATGTTATCTTTTTATGTAATACGATAAGTAATAGTACTATTGTACGGATGAATTAACATAATTAATAGTAGTATCATTCATATGCTCTCAACTATTTTTCCCATAACCTGTCATACAAGGCATGTAGGTCCCGGCTCAATCTTTGTGGCGATCAAAGGTTTTGCAACCGATGGCACGCGATTTATTGATCAAGCTATTGCTCAAGGCGCAATGCATATTATTATCGAGCGATGTGCTGGTAATTGTACGCATCAGACAGATATTTGCAGCCAATTTAACCTGCAAAATTTTCCGGACA
>CAYPYR010000013.1:17320-27841 GCA_964415095.1 uncultured Pseudomonadota bacterium
CTTCTCGGGAATTTTAATGGTTATAATCTAGCAATGGCGGCTATAGTTGCTTCACATTTTGGGATTGCTACTACTGAAATAGCGTCAGCAACTCAATCATTTCCTGGTGTGCCAGGGCGCATGCAAATACATAAACTTGCATCGGGAGCTATAGCAATAGTTGATTATGCACATAATGCACTGGCGATGGAGAATGTTCTGCATACATTGCGTCCACTCACCAACAATTTAATCGTGATTTTTGGTTGTGGAGGTGATCGCGATAAGACGCGTCGTTTTACTATGGGAGCAATTGCCAGTCGCTATGCTGATTTGATAATATTGACCAATGATAACCCGCGGAGTGAAGAACCTGCAGCAATTGTTGCGGATATTCAGCAGGGAATAGCGCCTAGTGTTTTCGAAAAAGTTGTAGTAAAACTCGATCGGGGGCAAGCAATAGCGTATGCATTAACGCATGCTACTCAAGAATCAGTTATTGCGCTCTTGGGCATGGGGCATGAGCGATGGTTAGTAGGAGAAGCAATGAGCACTGATTTTGAACAAATCTCGTTATATTAACATTCACGAAAATATTATATTATTCGTATATCGTTACTAATAGAGCAAGTTATTGGGCAATTTTTTGATATCTTTAACCTTAATTGTATGTCTAGAATGCAAAAATTGACAAAAAAGACCTAAAGATCTAACCTTTTTATTTATTATTTATGCTATATTAAGATCTGTATTTCGTAACAATAACCAATTTTTCACAGGAGTCTTCATGGATATTCAGCAATATACCATGCTATTTGGTATAGTGTCGCTTCTTGGGTTTTTCACCACAGGAGTACTTTTTAGCTTGATTTGTCGCATACCGGTGCTTGAAGAAAAAGCAGCTCGTATTGCAGCCTACATCCGACGTGGGGCAATGACTTTCTTACGAAAAGAATACACAGTGCTTGCGGTAGTTATTGTCGTCGCCTATTTTGTACTCTGGTATGTGATTGATATGCTTGCAGCGCTTTCATATGTCGGTGGAGCACTTTCTTCGATGGTAGCCGGCTATGTTGGTATGCGTGCGGCAACTATTGCTAACGTGCGCACGACTATTGCTGCAAAAAATAACGGTGAGCGCGCTGCGTTCTTAACCGCATTACTTGGCGGTTCGGTAATGGGCTTTATGGTGGCAACACTTGGTTTAGCCGGTCTTGGTGTATTATTCTATTTCTTCGTTGATTCAGGCAATTTTGAACAATTAGTTATTTGCTACGGACTTGGTGCAAGTTCCATTGCACTATTTGCACGTGTTGGTGGTGGGATTTATACCAAATCAGCAGACGTTGGCGCCGATCTTGTAGGAAAAGTTGAACTCGGTATTCCTGAAGATGATCCACGTAATCCAGCAGTGATTGCTGATAACGTTGGTGATTGTGTAGGCGATACTGCTGGTATGGGTGCTGATATTTTTGAATCCTATGTTGGCTCTGCAGTGGCGACCATCAGTCTTGCTATGATCCAATTTCCCGGAAATTATGTCTATATTTCATTACCAATCATGTTGTTTGCTATTGGACTTTTAGCATCGATTGTTGGTCTTGCTTCCGTTTTTGTGCTTCGCGCAAGTCTTGCACGTATGTTGCATTATGCTACTTATATTTCAATCGTAGCATTCTTGATCGGTACCTACGGATATTTTGCGATGGTGAACTTACCGCTCTCACTGTATTGGACTATTGTTCTCGGTGCATTAGTCGGTGTGATGATTGCTATTGTGACTGATCACTATACTAGTGGTAAACCAATTCGAGATCTTGCTGAAGCATCACGTTCTGGTGCGGCAACCAATCTTATTTACGGATTAGCGCTTGGCTTTCAGTCTACCGTGATTCCGGTTTGCGGTATTGCATTTGCGATTTTCTTTGCGTACCAAATTGGAGGCTTAATAGGCGTTTCATTAACCGCAGTTTCAATGCTTTCAACCGTTGGTATTACGATGTCGGTGGATGCATATGGACCAATAGCTGATAATGCTGGCGGTATTTCTGAAATGGCCGGTTTTGGTCCAGAAGTGCGTAAAATTACCGATAAACTTGATTCATTGGGAAACATGACTGCGGCACTCGGTAAAGGATTTGCTATTGGATCTGCAGCACTTGCAGCACTTGCTATGTTTGCAGCATATTGCAAAGCAGCACAACTTCAAACGCTTGATCTTATGGATCCGGTGATTGTTGCTGGTATGTTTATTGGTGGTGCGCTGCCATTACTTATTAGTGCAATGACTATGCGTTCTGTTGGTAAAGCAGCGTGGGCAATGGTTGAAGAAGTTCGTCATCAATTCAAAACAATCATTGGACTTGCTGAAGGTACCGCTGAGCCTGATTATGAGCGTTGTATTAGTATTAGTACCAATGCGGCATTGCTTGAAATGTTACCAATTGGTTTGATTACTATTCTTGCTCCTGTTGCCGTTCGTTATCTGCCTCAAATAGTTAAATTCTACTATCCTGGTGTTTTTGAACAATCGGGTCGCTTGATGGGAACCATGGCACTTGGTGGTTTCTTGGCGGGTGCAACGCTTGTTGGTGTATTGCTTGCACTTTTCATGGCTAACAGTGGTGGCGCATGGGATAATGCAAAGAAATATATTGAAGCAGGTCATTGTGGCGGTAAAGGTTCAGATACGCACAAAGCTGCAGTGATTGGTGATACCGTTGGTGATCCGTTCAAAGATACATCCGGACCTTCACTTAATATTTTAATTAAGCTTATGTCTATTATTGCGCTGCTTCTTGCAACGTTATAATATATTCATGTTCTTTTGAGTTGAGGCGCGAGCATTGCTTGCGCCTCTCTTTTTTTTGATCAATATATATGCTTGCGGATAATCTGAAATGCTTTGGATTGCGTGATAAAATTCATTTTTTGAATTAAAAATTCCTGCAAAATAATCAAGACCGACTACATTATTTTTAAAATGTCCGCCCGTATCAGCAAGGATGCCAATTCGCGCTTCTATTTTTCCGGAACAAGGATTAAGATAGCGCAGTAAAATAGTTTGTCCCAAGCCAATGCGCGTCATATCCCCCGCTAAAGTAACGCCGGGAACAACGGCTAAATGCTGGTTAAGATTGGTTTCGTTTTTGGGTACCGTTTTGTAACAATGAAAAAACCAATATTGTTTTTTTTCATGTTCTTGTATTGATGCCTGATCATAGGGATGTCCATTAGTGCGGTGTACATTAATGATGCGTTGCTCGCCACTTGGCAATTGAACAATAATGGTTCCTTGACGCATAGCTTGCACACATGATTCTTGGCTTACCCAAGCAAGTGGTTTTACCAAGTTTCGATAGATCTGTTTTTCTAATGCCCCATCAAAAATTTCTCGCCTCGTAAATCTAAATCGCAGCAACTGATTTTTTTTTGCACGTATTTCATCTTCAGTAAAATTTAACTCATCATCAGGAAGTGCATAGAGTGCGCACGGAAATTCAGCAGTTTTATGTCTGCTTCCCGGCACGCAAAATGCTAAATATTTACTCAGACGGATAGTATTGTTTGTAGCAGTGCTTCCTGACCCATGCCATGCTACGGAGGAAAAATGTTCATTGATAAATTGTGGGTCAAGAATGCGATAATGTCCATGTGGTGCATCTTCCTTGATTGTTTTGATCAGAAACGTAAGCGTAGCACGGGTGCTTTTAATATAATCTTCAATTTTATTAAATAACGCGGAATTGATTGGATGATGAAAAGGTTTATTGATCACGCGTGCTGCATAATTTAAGCGCCCTAACGTCTTTTCTGCAATCTGCAATAAATCGCGTGGATTCGTGATGATGTTTTCATCTAAGAATGGATTGTCTTGTACAATAAATAATGTATCATACGGTTTTGGAATTACTAATGATGATAGTTTTGTGGGTAATAAATTTAACATAAGAAATATTGCAAGAAAGAAAGATGCATGGTTTTTCTTTATATTATAGGCATTAATCATGAGCAGATCTTTCTTGGTTGATTCAGTAATCTTACAGCTATTTAATTTCAGTTAATCATAATAAATTATATAAAATCAAGATAATATTTTTTTGCATCAAAAAAGAGAGTCGCATGATATACTTACGGTAGAGAAAAAAATACCTATATGTTTCTTAAAAAGCAGCAGAGTAATTGCGCTGCTCGTAGCCTACGTGACCACGGTGAATATAAAAGAACCTGTTATCATTTTAAAACGATTTTTACCGCAGAAACAAAAATTTTCGGTATTATCGCGTACCTTTGGAAAAATCGAGATAGTTCCTCAGCCATTAATTATTGCCGAGCGGTTATGGTCTGGTTGTATTGCCGCCGGGATACTATCCAAACGAAGCACTCAAGCGATTTTTATGTCGCAGGAAACAGAATTATTATATATTCCGGTTGATCAGCTTGCCGAGCATATTAATTTTATACATCAAATACTTGAGATCTGTTATTATTTTGCGCCACTTGATGTACCATGTGAAGATCTTTTTGATGCAGTCTATGGCATGTTAAGAATCTGGTCCGGACTTTATCGGATAACCAGTAATTCGATCGCTTTGAAACGATGGTATCGCATGTATATTCTTTCATTGATAGGATTTGTTCCTCAAGCAGCATATACACGAGGTATAGAGCATACCCGCGCCCTCTCCTTGTTAAATGTTGATTTACATAGAGAAGCTTGCATAGAATTGTTAAATAAAATTATTGCAATTGATGCAATGATACCCGATCAAGATATTAATGAATGGTCCTTAGCTTGTATAAAGCAACATCCGAATTTTAGATCATTCAAGACCATATTTAGCGCTGATACCAAAGAAAGTGTGAGGTACGCATGATACTATTTCGCCCAGGCAATCAATTAAAGGCCTTAATTATTACCGGAATCATTATATCGTTTATGCCATTGAACGCATTCGATATTCTCTCTTTTTTTACTGACCAAAAACCACCTGCAGCAGAGTTTTTACTCACCGAGCAGGAATTTTGGATTAAAAGAAAAGAAGAGATCGACAAACAATTTGAAAAGTTTAAAGAAGAATTTCGTAAACGGAGCCGTGAGCTTGCTAATCGCAAAGAGAAAGTCTCTGCTGCTATTTTAGAACTCGAAGCGCAAGAGCCAAACGAACCACGCTCGCGTTCGGTAAAAAAGAAGCTTGAGCTTTTAAATGATCGTCGGGTCAAGATTGATACGCTTAATGATATTTTTGTCACACTTGAAGAACTTTATCGCAAAGAAAGTATACTCGCCAGTGAAATGATCGAAGTGAGTAAGGAAAAAAGACCTACTCCTGAACCGGTTTTGTACACTACACTAAATGATGTACGTAATAAAGAAGAAGAAATAGCAAAAGCACTGCAAGGTCAGCGCAATGAAAAACGTAACATCGAGCGTTTGGACAAACAAAAAAAAGTTGAACTTGAGCGGCGCATTGAACTTGAAAAAGAAATTGGTTCACGCAAAGAATGGTTAAATGATTCGAATCAAAGTGGTCGCAACGTTTCGTATCTTTTTGAAGGAGAAGAAACGCAACTTACCAAATCTGAGCGCGATGAGATTCTCAATATTGATTTTGTATTGCTGAACGAGCAAAAAGAACTTATTGATGCAAATGTGCGTAAGATTGACATACAAATTCAATATTCACAAGATCGCCTATTGCACTATGAACGCTTACTCAAAACATTAAAAAAAGAATTACAATATATTGAAAGTCGACTTCGTGTCACAAAAGCTGATGTTGACCTTGCAAAAGAAGAGCTTGAAACTGAACGAAAAATGGCGGATGAGGCCATTAAAAAAATCAATGAACATATTGTCGCAAAGAAAAAGCAAAAAGAAGCGCTTCGTGCTCGTAACGAAACGCTTGAGAGTCAGCGTCGCTTGTATGCAGAACTCATGCAAGGCGATCAGCTCAAAGAAAAACTGCTGCTCGCTCGTATAGAAGCTACTAATGAACAGATTAATGAGCTTACGCGAGATATTGATCTTGAAGAAGATTTAAAACGTATCGAATCAGAAAAAATAGCAAAAGAGATATGGGACTTTCGCTATGTAGAGTTGCGCTATAAGTTACCGCTTGGAGAAATTGATGCTGATCAAGTAGAAAGTATCATTTCAGAATATCGTAAAGAACAGCGTAAGCAGCAAGATGAGTTAGAATTACTTGAAGAAGCACAAAAAGAGCTGAGTCATCTCGGAGTTGATATCCAGCGTCGTAAAGAAGCAATAGAAAAAGAGCTTGCTACTATACAAGAGCAAAAAACAGGAACGTTTAAGCATAGAGCAAAAGATCTTAAAGAGATCGAGACTGCTTTAGAAGCTGGATTAAAAGCGGTAATGATGCAAGGAAGTATTAATCCGCGACATATTTCTGCCAATTTGGATCTTTATCGATTAAAAAAAGAAATTATAACTCAACTTGATCTTATTGTGAAAACACTTGAAACCCAGCGGCGTTTTGATATATGGCAACGTTCACCTCGGGCTATAAAGTGGGAAGGATTTTTAAAAGCAATGGGAGACGGCGAGCGTCTTTTGCGCGCATATTTTTCACGCCTTCCCTACATTTTCAATATTTCAGTGATTTGGCAAAATATTTTTGGACTTGATCGCTATGATTTGCTCGGCATATTAGTCTTTATTATTATATTTTTCTTGATGTTTATTGTTATGCGATATTTGATCATAGTGATAGAGCATGGTTCATCTTGGATAATTGAGCATGCACATAACTCATTACTACAGAGATGCAGTGCAATAGTTCAAGTGCTCGCGCGTGTTATATTGGCACATTATAATGCTTGGTTTATTTGGTTTTTTTTCCAGATTAATATTATATTCTCCCCGGTTAATTTTTTTCATCCATTGCATACTTTTGCCTATAGATTTGAAACAATATATATTGCAACCGTTGTTGTTACGTTTTATTTATGCTCAGCGGCCTTATTGCTTTTTTTAGCGCGTATTTTCTTAAAAGCATTGATTGTGCGAAATCACGAATTGCATTACGTCATTTGGTCTGAAGAATGGGAATCTACCTATTATATTCTTTGGAGTATGGTCTTATATGGTACCGCATTTTTGCTGCCACTACGTGAGGCCTTTCTTGCTTTTGGTGGCGATAAAGAATCATTCTTTCCTTCGCTCCTCATGGCAATGTACACACTCTTACTCACCTATGTGGTCATCGCAATTATTTTTACGTATCAGGCAAAGGTTTTGCGCTTAATAAAATCAGACAATGATATTCTTGGGTGGATGAAATGGCAATTGCAGCTTCATGGTCAAAAAATATTTATTTTCTTTGCGCTATTAATTACTCTTTCTAATCCGTATGTTGGCTATTCTAATCTTGCGTATAAACTACTGTTCGTCGTGCCATTGAGTGTTTTTGTACTATACCTCTTATTCTTTGTTCATTATTACTTGCGAAAATACTCTGCGTATTGGTTTATCACCGAAGAAGAAGGTGAAGTAGTTGGTCGATTTGAATATGCGAAAACCTATTATGGCATTTTTATTATTCTGACATTTCTACTGCTGCTTTTAGCATCCATGATTTTCATTGGTTGGATTTGGGGATATTCAGCTACGATTGAGCGCCTGTATGTATTGTTTAGTGATGAGTGGACTATACCGCTTGGACCACAAAAAAGACTTGGCGTTATCCAATTTATTACCATGGTACTCTTTGTTGCAGGTGGTTTTGTTACGGCGTCACTGCTGGATCGTTTTGTTATGAGTAAGATATTCGATGTATTGCGCATGGATCCCGGCATACGCAACACCATTTCAAGTATTTTGAATTACGTCATCATATACGTGATCGTTGTTTTAGGACTTAATTACATTCAATTTGGCGATTTTGTCTTTTGGGTGAGTGGTATCTTTGCATTAGGTATCGGTGTTGGTGCGCAACCATTTTTGGGCGATTTAATCGCAGGATTTTTGGTGCTCATTGAGCGGCCAGTAGAGATTGGTAATTTTATTGAGACTGGTGGCATTCGTGGTACCGTACAAAAAATTGCTGCACGTGCAACTACAATTCGCACCTATCATAATCATCTCGTGGTAATACCCAATAAAGAATTAATTACCCAGCCAATCATCAATTGGGGTTATGGTCGTTCAACCGTTGGATTTGATATGCGTGTGCCCGTCTCTTATGAGACAAATCCAGAACTCATACGCGAGATATTGGTGAAGGTGGTGCAAAGTGATCCACGTATACTACGTATTCCGGCTACCGTGTTTCGACTTGATGAATTTATTGATGTGGGTATGGTTTTCTTAGTACGTCCCTTTATTAGTGCACGTCGTGTACGAGAGCAGTGGGATATTGCCGGCGATTTACGCTTCAAGATTTATCAAGCGTTTAAAGAAAATAATATTAGTATTCCGTATCCGCATCGTATTATCTACTTTGCGAATGGAAGTCCGCACAGACATAAAACTGAAACAACCGTATCAGATGATATATCACACGAAGAATAATGCCGCCATTGTGGGCGGCATGAATGGTAAGTGTTAATGAGTAGATTTTAAGGTCCGAGTAAGTGCTTTTTAATTGATGCTATATGTCTATCTATTGCATTGGTTACGTTGACGTAACCTAAAAGTCGTAGACCAACATAGCATAAAACGCACCCAACGATAATAATAGCCACATAAAGAATCATGCTAATAAGGCTTTGAATAACGCCAAATGCAGAAAGAAAACACGCTATTCCGCCAAGCAAGATAAAAAATCCTAAAATACCACGCCAGTTTTTTTGAATCTTAGTCATGAGTCTGCTAAAAAATGATGGCTTTTTTGTAGTCATTACTTTTCCTCCGTTTATGAGTAGATCATCATTGTCGTCTTATTTTTTGTACACATCAAATATTAATCTGATATGTACAAAAAATAAGCTCAGCAATTATGTCTTAAAAAAAATAACGAACAAGAACGACTATAAGTATTACTACAACAACAGCAATAATAATATTTTGTGTAGACATCATAAGGATTCTCCTTTTTATAAAACAGACCGAATAATAACCAGAACTAGTAAAATTAAAACTACGACAATCAATAAATCTTGCGTTGACATTGAATCATCCTTCTCCATAGTTTTTATGACTTACTGCTTTATTTTATAGCGAATTACTTGTTAAAAAAAAGATTTTTGATTTTCTAGTTACAATCCATTCTCCGCAAGATGTTTTTGTTATATATTTTTTTTCTAATATACAGCAAAGATTATATGCTTTCATATTTGAAAACCTTTTTATAAATGATAAACTGATCTGGGCAAAAATTATAGAAATAGCTAAACACAATTGGAAATTTAAATGATACTGCAACAAGTTAAAGCATTAAGAATAGTTATCTTTTTCTTCTTAGTAATTTTTACACCCTGTTTTTCGGTTATTGTCAAAGAACCCATATTAATTACCACGCAAAAAAACATGAATAAGTTATTGTGGAATCCCAATACAGAGCGACCATTATTGGCAGTCACCTCCAAAAAATTAAAAGTAGATATTCTGAATATGAGTACTTTGCAATCAGCCGATATTATTAATCTAGAAGCAGGCAGATTTCTTCAGCATACTGAGTGGTCGCCCGATGGGAAATGTTTGGTAACCATAACACAACAAGTCTCTTCTTCTTTTAATTCGAAAGGCGATACTACTTATTTTCTTTCGATATTTGAAATTTCAGATCAAGGAGAAGTTCTGAAAGATATAATTCGGGACCATCCTTTTGAGAGTCCGACCTTTTATGCAAAACCACATATTTTATGGGGTGGAGATTTATCAAATTTTAAAATAGTAGCTCCTGAAAATAACCGTTCAAAAGAATTTTTATATACTTCTGTAGAAAATTTTGCACAAATTTCTCAAGCGTCTATGCATATTAGTTCCAAGCGACAATCAATTGATTGTCAAGAATTTTTTCATAATGTTCAATTATTTAATCTTGTTGATCCGGCAACATATGAAAAGATTCTTGGTGCAATAATAAAAGATGGATTATTTATATATTCAGAGGCCAATGACCTAACTAGATATGTTCAGTTGCCAGGTATAAATGACGATAGAACAATAAAACAGTCATCACGTAATATGTTTATTGCAGCTTCATATATTGCGCCTAATAAAGTTCCTGATAAAGGTTCGCGTTATGTTTCAATTTATGATCAATCAATGAATGAAATGATTACTACATTGCATGCTTTTTATTTTGATTGGCATCCACATAGCGCTCATATTATTGCATATACTCACAATAACCGTACTTGCTTATACGATGTAACAAAAAAAGAAAAGCTTGCGACTGCGGTAATTGAAGACATACGAGATGAAGGTAGATATATTCCCATGACCATGCACGTAGCGTGGTCACCAACAGGAAAGGAGTTGGTGACAGCAACACCAGATGGACGTGTATATTGGTATCAAGTAGAACTGTAATATCAATATCGTTATTGAACGTTTATCCCGCAGGTTGTTGT
>CAYPYR010000014.1:0-8578 GCA_964415095.1 uncultured Pseudomonadota bacterium
TGCAGTAAATTATTATCTTGCTTGTTGATCGCATCCATTAGAGGAGTGATTGCATAAACGATATTGCTAACACCAAAAAATATCATCAAAAAAACATGAGAAATATACTTATTCATGAGGTTCTCCTTTTAAAATGGACCGTGTCGAATTAAATTCATAGTACGTGACAATAATATATCTTCTTGTTGTAACTCTTCCCATGGAGAAATATTATTCATCGTTTGAAGATTAAAATTAAGATTAAAATTTACAAAAGTTTCGATTATCAACAAATCTTTATTTCTTGTAGCGATATAGAGCGGTGTTTCTTGTATATGATTTTCAATATACGCCAGATTTTCGTTATTATTGCTGAGTAATAATGCAGCAATAATAGCATATAATTTAGTCATGTCGCGCGAATCGTGCTTCAGTACTAAAGTATGCAAAGGAGTATTTCCATCATTATCTTGTTGATATCTATTTGCATCGTGATCTAAAAGAATGCGTACTGCTTCAATATTACCAACAGCTACTGCAAAATGAAGCGCAGTTGCACCATCATCAGGAGAGGGCGCGTTGATGGGGTGGCCACGACGAATATACTCTAGCAGTTCATTATTCTTTCCTTCGTAAACTGCTACGATATGTGCTGGATAAAGTATTTCAGGCGGTGTTGCATCAACAATTGTAATTATAGAAAATATTATAAAAAGAATGGTGTAAATAAACTTGTGCATATTTTCTCTTAATTGATGAAAAAATGAGCCCAGTTTTTACCTGGGCCGGATTTAGTAATTACAATTTTAATACTGCAAGTAAATATTTTGTTTAGTGAAATTTTTGCATATTCTTAGAAAGAATATCTGCAATAATATTAACTTTTCTTTGGAGCTTAATAATTAAATTATCAGGAGTTTCGCCAGCATTATTCTGTATATTGAAGATTAGACCGAATTTATCCAATATTTTAACTAACGCAACGCCTACATTTCTTACTGCCATATGACCAGGAGTATCACCATGGTTATTTTGTTGCTTGCCTAAATCACGTTTAGGATCGCGAGTCAGAAGCAAGTCTACGATTGCTGCGTATGCAGAAGTTAATTCTCTTTGCTGTTGATTGCGTATATGTCCCAATATTACCATATGTAATGCTGTATGGCCTTCAGCATCTTGCAAAGATACTTCTGCCCCCGCATCTAAAAGCATTCGTACTGCTTCAACATTGCCAGCCCATGCAGCACATTGCAATGGAGTTTTCAGTGAATCTTTAGTGCATTCATTAACATTATGACCATCAGCTATAAGCTGTTGTAATAGCGCATTATCTTTCTTAACACTAATTGCAGCAATCAATGGTGGCAAATCGACGCAGCATACATTATGTATCATGAATGATATGCTTAATAATGCGACAAGAATAAGTTTGTTCATGTTAGTTCTTTTCAGGTTTACGGAACGTTACTTAACAAACGGAATCACGCTTTTCGTGGTAGAACAAACACTTGATGCAGTTGATGTCACGAAATTCGATATATTTTTTGCAAAACGATCGATTGCCGGTGAGCCAATATTTTTAAACGCAACCAATGCAGCAGTAGCACCAATGATAGCAGCTGCTACTTGTTTTGGTTGAAGCTCTTTGCAGGTTTTTTCAAACATACGAACTAATGTTTCTGAAAGTTCTTCATTGATAAACTCAGGCTGTGATCCTTCAAGTTTAGCATTTTCTTTTTTAAGACGATCCCAGCAGGTTGAAATGAACGAATTGATAACGGGATCTTGAAAAGAAACCGCCGTGAAGTAGGTTTCGATAAAGTTTTGATCATCATTGTTAAGTGTTGCGAGTGTGGGATCATTTTTAATATCAAGCACTAATACTGGTTTTGATGTATATGCTCGATTGCTACGTCCCATGGTTGTTGAGAAATAGTTTGCAAATGCGCGTAATTGCTCAACTGATTCAAGCAGCATTACAAATGGAAGATTACGTGAATATTCATCAATAAAGAGTGTGCCGGTATAGGTGCGATCGGGATATGCATTAATGGTCTTTAAAAGTTTTACAACGTTCTCCATTGTTTGATTTTTGCGACCGCCAGCATATTTAATATCACTTTTGGTATGACTACCAAAACCGCGCATCGTGTAGCGTAACACTTGAGGGGTTGCAAGGCTCGGCGCAAGTTTTAATGAAGTATTTTTCCCGCCTAAATGATCGTGAATGTGAACATACGGATTTTTGCCATCTTGGCAATTGATGAAGCAGACGCGTTCGTGAGTGCGCGCATAATTAATAATATTATCAATACTGGTTTCTTCTGCAGCAGCGATGCTAGCAAATGGTAGAACGAGTAATGCCGAACCGAGTAATCGTGAACGTAGTGATCCATTAATAGAATGCAACATAAATAACTCCTTAAGTTAATAAATTAGATACAACATAATTACGTACTTTTCAGATACGATACTTGTTTCTATTTTTTTTGCAATGAAATTTACACAATATGTATTGAATTACGTTATTGAGTAGTACAAAAAGATACAGGCTATGGTTGCGATGCAATAGGGAATGATCATGATAATTGATGGAACACCATGCTGTGTTAGAAAATCAATGAAGCTTGTGCTAACCATAAAAAGTGGATAAACAGCAAGCGTTGCTAACCATCGTATAACCGGGTGCGCTAAAAAAATAATAAATAAGAGTGCGCTCAAGAGCACATAAAAGAAACTTTGCAGGTGACATAAAAAATTGGTGAGTAACAAAAACCATTGTTTTGTTTGAGGCAATTTGCGGTGAATGAGTACATCATACCAACAAAGTGGGGTGTGTTGCTCGGTTAAATAGCTACAAAGTGCGGGAGCATGATAGCTAAATGTTGCAAGCGTGCTATCACATCCGCTCGTGCGGTCATAATATTTAACATTAAATAAACAGAGTGATTGCGTCGTACTATCAAGTTTGCCCTCGAGTGCGTGCCATTGCTTGAGAATGCCCTTTTTGTTATCCAGTTCTATGATAAGAATATCTGACACGTCGCAACTGGTTATATGTAGGCTTCGCAGGTGCATGATCGTGTTCAAGGTTGGGCGAAGCCAAATATGTTCGAGCACATCACCGGTTTGCTTTTTGAATTCTTTGCTACGAATATCAGTTGAGGCAAGGTGGGCACGATGTGCAATAAACTCTTTGCCGATAAAGCTACTTATACTCAGTAATGCGCCAACCATGGCAAGTGCGGCAATTAAGCGACGCAATGAAATACCAATAATGGCGATGCCCTCATACGTAGCATTGCGAGAAAATTCTCGCGCAAGTAAGGCACCCGCGATGCATGTGCTGAGCGGAAATAGATCAAAAAAGATAACGATAAACCGTTCAGTAATAAATAATACAATCGTAAAAAAAGCAGTATGCACTCGCGTGAGCTTTTCAAAAAATTCAATGAGTGCATACAATAGTACTAAAATGCTATTGGTGAGCAAAAAATAGGTAAAAAATTTATTACGAACGTAGTGGGTTAGTAGCATAATCAATATTGTATGCTTTTATGCTCTCTGGTGTAATCAAACCACAGGAAACAATCGTTTTAATAGCCTCTTCAAACGTAATATTAGTTTCAATGACGGTTGATTTTGGTATCAAAAAGAAATAGCCCGTTGTTGGATTTGGCGAATGTGGCATAAAGATTTTGCAATACTCTTCTTGGGTGTTATGTGCTTTATTAAGAAACGGGGTATAGTCTTCTTCAGAACCGCCAAGAAGAAATGCCAAATGGTAGTAGCCTTTGCAGGGAAACTCAATGAGTACTACTTTACGATCGACGGTGCTACTTGCGGGAAAATTAAAAAAATCTACTAATGTTTTTGCTGAAGAATAAATGCTGCGAACAAATGGAATACGTTTAATGACGATTTCAAAATGATGCATTACCGGAACAATAATAAACAGCTTTAAGAAAAGACCGATAAGAAAAATAACAATGGTAACAATAATAATTTCAGCACCGGGTACACATTGCAGCCAGAGTGGTTCAAGTGAGCGCAGTGGTGATAACCAACGGGCGATTAATGAATAGGTAAAGTGGATGATGAAAATAGTTGCCGTAATTGGAAGTAATGTAAAAAAGCCGTGAAAGAATACTGATTTAAGCCAAGAAAAAAATTGGGAAACAAGATCAGTTTTCTTATGTTTATTAGTCATGAACAGGTCTTTC
Source organism: uncultured Pseudomonadota bacterium (assembly GCA_964415095.1). Classification (GTDB taxonomy): domain Bacteria; phylum Babelota; class Babeliae; order Babelales; family UBA12411; genus CAYPYR01. The sequence goes on from CAYPYR010000014.1 coordinate 4,203, forward strand.
GGATCAATTGGTTAGAGCTCATATTGCTGTTTTTCAGTAGGTATAATTGTATACGTAGAAAATGCGCTGGCAAGTGCTGCTACAAGTTGCCCGGCAACATTGCGCGCAAGTGTCGCATTATTATCTTCGGTCATAACGCGCAATATTGGCTCGGTTCCTGAAAAGCGCACTATAATTCTACCCTGGGGTAGCATTGCTTCATGCGTCGCAATAATAGAACTTAGCGGTTCTTGCGTGAGTGAATATTCTTGCGTAATCGGCATATTGATCGCAATTTGGGGAAATTTTTCAAATGATACCATGTCCCAGTTATCATGAAGAATCATGGTCTCGATCGTACGCAGCGCAGCAAAGATCCCATCGCCCGAGGCAAGATAGTCAGTTGCAATAATATGACCGGAGGTCTCACCGCCCAGAAGAAGCTTGCGTGCGCTCAGTTGTTCGATGATATATTTGTCGCCAACCGCTGTACGAATAAGTTCTTTATTTGATCGTGCAAGATGCATAGCAAGACCATGATTGGTCATAATCGTACCCACAATTGCCGTGCTTGCCTCATAGGCAGGGTGTGTGGCAAGGATAGCTAAAATATCATCACCATCTTTGATTGCGCCATGACGTGTTACCATCACGAGGCGATCGCCATCGCCATCAAACGCGATACCAAGATCAGCTTTTTTGGCCGCTACCGTTTCTTGCAAAAATTCTGGATGTAATGCGCCGCAGCCCGCGTTAATATTTAATCCCGTTGGCATTGAACCAATCGTGATAACATTAGCGCCAAGCTCACGAAAAATATCAGCCGCTATTTGAAACGTAGCGCCATGCGCCGCATCAATGACGATAGTACGTCCCACAAGGAGTGCGCTATCAAATCGGGCACAGATCATTTCTTTATAATGTTCGTAAAAGTGGGTTATCTGATCTACCAAAGAAAAATTATGTGGAGGCACGTCTATTGATTGCATGACTGTTTCTTGATGTGCAGAAAATTGATTAAAAAAATCGCTAATTATTTGTTCATCTTGACGCGATATTTTGCCAGTTGCGCGATCGAAGAATTTTATACCATTATCTTGTGCCGGATTGTGTGATGCAGAAATCACGAGTCCACTATCAAAATTTGAATCTTTTTCGATTAATGCAAGTACCGCAGGTGTTGGGAGTATGCCAGCATCTTCAAAGTGCACGCGTGTTGCATTGAGTCCATGCATCAGCGCATTTTTGATGCGAATACCGGATATGCGGGTGTCAGCGGCAATCAAAATGCGTGGTCGATGAGCATATTTGGTATGGCTCCAGGCGCCGATTGCTTTTCCAAGATAATAAACATCCATTGGGGTAAAAGGAAATTCATTTGCATTGCCTCGAATGCCATCGGTTCCAAAAATAATGCGACGATTCACGCGACTCCTTATCTGCAAGGTAATAGTATTATAATTTCATGGTCAGTGTACGATGTTATCATGGGTGCGTCAAATCAGATTATGTGAAAGTATAAACTGCAAAGAATGATAAGAACAAGTATGAAGAAAGAAAGTGATTATGCCCCCCTATAAATAAGAGATGATCGCGTATCATGTGTAATTTAATGTCTAAAATATGATATACTATAAATAATAAGTTAAATAGAAATTGTACCTCAAAAAATTATTGAAGATAGCATTATGGATTATATATTCCTGATGAAATGTTATGTGATTGGTGTTCTTGGTAATCTAACCATGGGACCAATATTTATGTTAACCCTCAAGCGTTCAGTTCGTGCAGGGTTTTGGCATGGTTTTGCTACGGCAATCTCAGCAGCTATTGCTGACGGTTTTCTTTTTTTACTCGGCATGTTTGGCGTCTTATCATTAGTAGATGAATTGCCATTTGGACGCGCAACTTTTTTGCTGGTGGGTGGTAGTGCGCTTCTGTATGTGGGTATTAAAACGTTTCGCGAGAAACATTCAGAAGAAGTTGCGCTCAAGTCGCAAGAAAGTATCGTCGGTATTTTAGGTAAGACCTTTATCTTTACCATCATTAATCCGGGTACACTATTATATTTTATGGCAGCATCCGTCAGTATCCTTGATGAAAACCTCATGGTGCCGTTTACCGAGCGAATCTTAATGAGTTCAATGATGATATCGCTTGGCACTATTTCAGTACTGGGCCTGGTGTGCATCATGGCCGGATCGCTTGGCAAACTCTTGAACAAAAAACCGATGGAATATTTGACGAAAACAATTGGCATATTATTTATTGGTTTGGGATTATTTTTTTATTATCAAGCAATCTTGCGCATTATCGTGCATTTATCGACATTCTTTGCTGCAGCGTAATTAATTTTTTGTGGCAATCTTAAACTGAGAGCTATACTTTTACGCGAATTCTTCGGTATAGTGTTGTAAGCAATTATTTACATTCGATAAAGGAGAAGCACATGGCAGTGAAGCACAAACACAACTCAAAATTTTGTATTTTTTCAATTCTTTTTTTTATTTTTATTGGTATTGGTACCTGTTATGTACTATGGAAAGATACACCATATTATGATGCACAAGTGATGCATGATGATGTGCAGCGTCTGTCTGGTATCTTAAAAAAAATAGATGATGCTTGTGATATTTTATCGATTCGTAAAACTGGCGCTCAAATTGATTTCTTAAATGTTAGCTCATTTGCTGGCTCCGAAGTAGGACCCCTGAATCTTGCCCATCCTAAAAAATGGCAAGGTCCCTATATGGATGATATCATCACGTACAAAGGGGTGCCGTACGAAATCGCAACGGTTAATAACAACTATTATATCATTCCCGGTAATGGCGCTACGTTACCAACCAAAGTAACACTAGGTAAAGATCTTATTATCGACTCATCAACTAATATTGATGATCTTATAGCGCCCGGTGGTGCCTTAAACTACAAAGATCATGCACTCGGCACGCGATTAGATTTTGTTATTGGCGATTGGGACGCAAAAGGCACGAAGAAAGAAGATCTTGATACCCTAAAGCAAGAGATTCAGGAGTTTAACGAAGATCTTTCGTTTACCTAAAGCGATTAATATCCAAGCACACTTCCTGCAAGATTACCGGCACTTGATAAAAGGTTTGAATAAGGTCTTACAAAACCTACGGCATAATCTCCGGTTAATTGATACGGAAATAATATAGAAATAAAATCAACCGTAGTGCCATGATTCTTATAAAAATTCATGCAGTTATTTAGGCGTATAAAGAAGTTTTTTTGTGCATATCTTCTAAATTCGGCAATTGTTTCAAAATCTTGCTCAAAATACTGTTTAGTAGTATCAATTGCTTTATCATTAAATGTTAATGTGCTATGTCCAGTAAGCGAAAGTGTTGCCACCCAACATGGATGAGTAGTAATGGGAAATATTGTGTCATCATGGGGAAGTGTATGATGTGTTTTAAACCAATATTTAGCTCTTTCAATAGCGTTGCTTACCATTTGTTCAGTGATGTGAGCGGCAGCAGGCATAAATTTTTGATGAAATTTTTGACAAAAAATTATAAAAGTAGTTTCAATATCAGTATGCATACTACAACATTCTATGTCACCTCGTATGCTTGCTAAACTGATAATTGCCCACATGAGTGCTTCTTCTAGTGTTTGTGTATTAAAATTACTAAAGCTACTGTTTGCCCAATCTCTTACTAAAAAATACATACATGGTGCGTGTCCTTGTTCTGCGAGCTCACCCGCTAAAGTAATAGGTTCAGAGCGCTTTTGTTGATCCCGGTAATAATAGAGTGTCTCGAAAAATTTTTGATATTTGCTTTCACAAGCCAGTTTTTTTAATTCCGATTCTTTCCAAGCGGCAACCGGTGAACTGCTTGCATTGCCGGCGAATGATATATTATTAAGTGAAATGCCAAATAATATCACAATAAAAAAAAGTATTCTATAGGTGTAGTTATTCATCATAATTACCTCAGTTATCTTATGTAATCAAACGTTTATATGCGTTGTAAAAACTTTGCGAGCAATTTCTTCTCGCCCGATTTGAATTGTGCCGTAATATAATAGCTACCGTCAGCTTTTTCTTCAACTGATTTCACAATTCCCGTGCCAAATTTAGAATGAGTAACCGCCTGGTTCTTCTTCCACGTAGATTGGGTAGTTTTTTGTGAAGGGGTGAATGTTGCTTCTTTCGGTGCTGCGGTAATTGTTTTTTGACGAGCGGGTTCTTTGCTTCTTGGGATAGTGGGTTGCGATGTGCTGCTTGATGGTGATTTCTTATTAAACGTTTTATAACACCAATCAATAATAGTTGGCATGCTTTGTGACGGATGCATTTGGCTGATATCACATGCGGTGATCAGTTCCGAGGGGATCTCTTCAATAAACCGTGATGCACATTGCTG
>CAYPYR010000014.1:8678-25282 GCA_964415095.1 uncultured Pseudomonadota bacterium
ATCTCAAGCGTGCGCGGAGCACTTGTATCATCTTGATTGAGTGTTTCAAACGTGCGCATCGATTGTGCAAACTCGCGTACGTTTTCAACTTTAGTCTGCGCTTCTTCTGTTTCAAGACTGCCGCGTAAAAAATTGCAATAATCAGTCCGCTCTAAGATTGTATCAATCACAGAACGTGGTGTTTGTGTGCGTTGTAAATCTTTAAACACGGCAAGAAATGATTCAAGGCCGTGCGATTTTTTGCCCGTAATACCAAACGCTGGTTGGGAGATGATATATTTTGTAAGTTGATAAAAATCAAAAAATGGATTTTGTTGCCAGGTCTGCAGCGCAATTTCTTCAAACTTATCGCCAAGACCACGCAGAGGCGTATTTACCACGCGGAAAAAGCTGACACGATCATGGGGGTTAACGACCAAGCGTAAGTAGGCAAGCAGATCTTTAATTTCTTTACGTCCATAGAACTCAATACCACCAATAATGCGATAGGGGATACCGCTTGATGCCAGTGCTTCTTCAATCACCCGCGATTGAAAGTGCGAGCGATAGAGCACGGCAATTTCATGCGTGCCCAGTTTATGCAATGTTTTTATGATAGTACTGATTGCATCTGCCTCTTGATATTCAGAACGGGTGCGTAGTGATAATAAGCGATTATGTGCACCGCGCTTTGACCACAGCTCTTTCGGATTACGCAGTCGGTTGTTAGTAATAACCGCATTTGCCGCAATTAATATTGGTTGCACCGAGCGATAGTTCTGTTCAATTTTTATTTTAGTAACCGGGCTAAAGTCGCGCTCAAAGGTGAGCATGTTCATGACGTTTGCACCGCGCCATGAGTAGATTGATTGGTCTTCATCACCAACGGCACAGATGGAAGTAACCGCAAGTTTTTCATGCGCATCAAGACTCATGTATTTCAATAATTGATGTTGTACATTATTGGTATCTTGAAACTCATCAACTAAAATGTGTCTGATGGTGCGTTGAAACTGCATGCGAAATGCTTCATCTTTTTTAAAAAGATTAAGCACGGTGATCAAGAGATCGTCAAAATCTAATAATTTCGCGTGTGATTTTTCTTGTTCATACTCTGCAAAAAGATCAAGAATGCGTCGTGGATATTCATCAGTAGGTGCTGAGCCGCCCCATTTATTCTTGATACTTGAAATGGTATGTAATAGTCCTGCGGGTGTATATTGCTTTTCAAGACCAGCGCGTTTAATTATTTTTTTTACGAGTGCTTGCGCATCATCCATATCAAGAATGGTAAAGTCAGCATGAGCAAGTCGCGCTCGATTGAATCGCAGCATTTGTAGACAGTATGCGTGAAAGGTTCCCACAAAGGGCAATTTACGCTCGGTACCGAGCATGTGTGCAAGTCGCTCTTTCATTTCGCGCGCCGCTTTATTGGTAAACGTTAACGCAATTACTTCATGCGGCAATGCGCCTTCATCGACAATGAGATGAGCAACACGTGCACAGATAACGCGTGTTTTTCCCGAGCCAGCACCAGCGACAACCAGGATACCGCCCTCGGTATGATTAACGGCTTGTTGTTGTGCTGCATTAAGTTCAATGCCATGAATTGTTGGTGATGTGCGCACGAGATGGTTCCTTGCAAATGATTTTGAACTAATACTTGCAACGTAGTATAGCAAAAAAATTGTACAAGTTTTATTGAAAGCGTGTTTTTTATTATAAAAAAAATATTTGTTGTGCGTGATTCATTAAAGAAAGAGCGTGTGCTTGATCGATTGGTGGTGTTTCTATAATGATGGGAACGTGCGATAGCGATGGATGATTAATAAACGCAGCAAGTGCTGCGCTGCCGATCAAACCCTCACCGGGAAATGCGTGATGATCGATCAAACTGCCTCGTGCACCAACATTATCATTACAATGAATGAGTCCAATATTCGAAAGACCAATCGTTTCATCAAGATGTGCAACAAATTTTTCAGTATTGGCAATATCATAGCCATACGAAAATGCATGAGCGGTATCGATACAGTATTTTATTTGCGGGTGAGCTGCTATTTGTTGCACTAGTGCAAAATCATCAAACGTGTTGCCGAGTGTACAACCACCATGAGCACTATTTTCAAGTAAAATAGTAATCGTTTTGTTATCGAGTGCTTTGGTGAGTAAATCAGCAAGCTGTTTGATTGCGTGTATCCGATCAGTTTGCGTGAGCTGCTGATTTTTTGCAATGGTGCGTATATGCCCCGGATGCAAAACAAGATAGGGAATATTGAGTTTTTGTGCAATTTCCAATTCTTTTTCTAATACAAAACGTGAAATCATTTGTTCTTTAATTTGCTCGCTCGCAAGATTAATCCGTAATGAGCTATGCGCAAATAAGCGCATATTGCGTGTATTGACTAATGCATTAAATTTATATGAATCAGCTGACGATATATCAAGATGATGTTTGCTATTATTTTTATATAAGAAAAATTGCACTGCAGTTGACTGCGAACGGTGCGCAAGCTCTGCAAGATCATAATAGGATGAGGTAAGTCGGTAATGTAGGCCAAGTGCTCGTGGGTAATTCATGATTTTTGTATTCTACTTATAAATCAGCTGATTCGCAATAATATACGGTATTATCACCCAATTTCTCTATAATATTGACTATTAGAATTACCAAATGCTAGGATATACATAGCCTCTCATAATCCAAAAAGATCAATGAAGCAAAATGAAGCAAAAAATAACCACTTAAGTAAATATAGTGGCAATCAATTTTTTTTATAATTTAAGGAGTGATGTTATGAAAACCATATATAAAAATTTTATGCTAATTTTAGGCACCATACTGTTTTTTTCTGGCATGAGCCAAGAAGTAAATGCCTGGTCTGCGCAATTTTATCTTGAACAGGCTGAAAGTAAGATAGCAAGTATTGCCCAAGCTGCTGCTAAAAGTGCTGAGCAGGCGATTGTAGTACTTCAAGAAGAAATTGATAAGATTACTGACTTGATCGCAAGTGAAACCGGTCGAGATAAAGCAATTGTTAAAAAAGAAGTTGAAGAAGTTTTAACGAGTGTGTTTAATCTCTATAAAAATATCGAACCGGAATTAAAAAATATCAGTATGACCCCACAGGAATTACGTGCATTGATTAAAAATACTGCTGGTAAGTCCGGAGGCGATTTAAAGTCAGCAGTTACGAGTGCACTCAAAAATAAACCATATGTTACCGAAGATATAGTAAATAAATTTGTTACGTTTATTAATGATGAACGAGCGATTGCACAAGAAATTAAGCCGCTCAAAGATCAACTTAATGTTTCATTCTTTACGCGTATCTCTATCGAACTTAAGAGCTTTTTTAAATCAGTGTTTGGTGGTGATGAAAAAATTGAGCCGACGAAAACCAGTACGCAAGTAACGCATGCTCCTGAAGAAGAAGAAATAACTCCATGGGGACCATTTCTCGATTAATAAATGTTTCTTAAATTTATATCCTGTTTTTTTGTTATAGATCTTGTTAGGCTATCCCAAAGTAGTTGATCTCTAAAATTCTATTAAAGGATAGTCTGATGGCGATGCTCAATGGATTTATTGTGGCAATATTAATCGCAAATGGTTTTCAACAAAACGAAATGACGTCGCCACGCAATGCGTTACTAGAAGCGGGAGCTACGGTTGAAATAGTATCTACTGAAGATACAATGGTAGAAGGTTGGGATTGGTATACTTCTAAAGCATGCGATAATTTTTTGGTTGATGTTCATATTGATCGTGCAGACGCAGAGAAATATCATGCGCTGTTGATACCCGGGGGACTTTCGGGTCCCGATGATCTGCGATTAAATCAAAAGGCAATATCGTTTGTTAAGCAGTTTGCAAATAAACCAATTGCCGCGATTTGTCATGGTCCCTGGCTTTTAATCGATGCGCATTTAGTGAGGGGCAAGACCATTACTTCATGGCCATCTATCAAACAAGATCTTCTAAACGCTGGTGCAACCTGGGTTGATCAAGAAGTGGTAGTTGACCAAAAGTTAGTTACCAGTAGAAGTCCAGAAGATCTGAGTTCTTTTAACAAAGAAATGTTGCGTATATTCACTGATGCGCATAATTCTCAAAACAATAAATAACTATCTATATTAAAGATTAATTGACCCACACATGACCATTTCTATAAATTCAAAAATAATGGATTTCTAGCTTATGGGAGGAAGTATGAAGTGGTTGGTTAAATATGTTATGTTGCAAATATTGTTGCTCTATCTAATTACCAACAATAGTATCTTTGCAACAGAAACAACTTCAAACAGTAATGTCCAATCGCCATTATTTCTTCTTTCAATTCCTAAAGCTGGCACTCATCTTTTAAAACGTACGATTGAATTACTTACCGGACGAGTACGTACTATGGTGCTAGAACCTGGACGTTCGTTTGGCGACGTGAATATGCCAACACCAGAACTTTTAAAAGATTTTATTGTAACGACGGGCAATAATTTTCGCATTTTACATATGCCATATAATGCAGCATATGATTCCATACTCAAGAATTATCGACCACGAATAATATTAATTTACCGTGATCCGCGTGATCAGCTGGTCTCTCGTGTTCATTATATGAAACGTCCACGAACATTTCCCACCTTTAAATTTAAACGTCTTACCTTCGATCACCTGTTGCTCTCATATATTGGTAGTCCCAATCAACCGTTTATTGGTATGCAGAGTTGGATTTTCGAACGTAATAAAGACGCTCGCGCATTATGTAATATTCAGCAAATGTATGATTCTTTTCTTCTGTGGAGTAATAATCCCGATTGTTTAATGGTTCGTTTTGAAGATTTGGTTGGTAGCAAAGGTGGTGGTTCTGATCAAAAACAATATGAAACCCTGCAAGCAATTGCAGTGCATCTTAATATAACCGTATCAAACGAGAAGATTCTCTCGGTTGCCAATAATTTATTTGGCAATACACCAACCTTTCGGGAAGGACAGATTGGTTCTTGGAAAAAACACTTTACCTCAATCCATAAAATGGCATTCAAACATGCAGCACCTGGTTTACTTACCCGATTAGGTTATGAGCCTGATGATTCCTGGTAAATAAATTGATAGTCTTTGATCTCTTTATTTAAAAACTAGTTTTTGCATATACTCTTCATAGGGGACATTCTTATGAAGAGTATATTTACTTTTATAATCAGTATTAATCTAATAGTATCGACACCATTATTTTCAGTTGAACATGAAATCACTGAATCGTTAATACTTGAATCACTTTATACACCAGATACATTAATATGTGTGGTTGATCAGGAAACACAAAAGAGTCCGGCTATTCGGTCGAAATTTTCTAAAAACAGTTTTCATCTCTTTGAACAAATACAGTGTCGTGATTTATCACTAAAGCAATTTATTACTGTTTCGTTTTTTTATCCGCATCGCAATGAAGATAAACACTGCATGTTCTTTATTAAAAAACTGATCTGTAAAAATGGTATTTTTAATAATGTAAGTATAGATATGTCTTTTGATGGAGATATTGGAAAGTTTACGGGGTATTTTTGGTGGTTCGATCAGAATACATTAATGTTTAGTGATATCTGTTTTTATACTAACATTGATTCGGGTCCATTGGAACCAGTAGAGCCGTTTGATGTACATCCTTCCAGTGCACCACAAACTATTAGAGAATTTGCAAAAAAGTTTAGAGATCTTGTAGTCCACTGCGGCGAGTTGGTTGAAGTCAATGGTGGAGCGCTAGAGGATTTCAATCGAATAGTTAATGAAATAAAGCGCTTATTCCTGCAATAATAAGCTCTCAAAGCCGGTTATGTCCTAGATTGATTGTTTTAGTAATTCTTCGTATACTTTTACTAGATTTTTTATCAGTAAATTATACTTTTTTGGAGTTATTGGGATGATCGATTTAGTTCAATTGCGTGAAAACCCGGCAAAGGTTGCCGACCTTCTGCGTCGTAAAGAACCTCGTTTTGATGTAGATAAACTTATTGCGCTTGATCATGAAGTTCGTGCGCTTAAAACTATTATCGAACAATTACGTAAAGAACGAAATGATCTTTCCAATCAAGCCAAAGGTGGCGTAACTGATGCTATCCGTGCACGTTCGATTGAAGTAGGACGTGAGTTAAAAGCAAAAGAAGAAGCACAGGCACCGCTTGAAGCAGCGTTTGAAACACTCCTTCTTTCTTGCCCAAACATTCCACAAGATGATATCCCGCTTGGTGATAAAGAAGCGAATAAAGTAGTACGTAGTTTTGGCGAAAAACCTGAGTTTGATTTTCCATTTAAAAACCATGTTGAACTTAATGATGCGCTGCATTGGTTTGATTTTGAAACTGCTGCCAAGATGGCCGGTTCTCAATTTGTACTCTATCGCGGTGATGCCGTCAAAATGATGTATGCACTCACTCGTTTGATGATCAAGAATAACGTAAAGTATGGCTTTGAACCAATCATGCCGCCATATTTATTGAATGAGCAATCACTCGTTAATGCAAGTAATTTTCCTAAATTTGTGGATCAAGTCTACAGCGTGCCTGAAGATAAATTATTTTTGTTGCCAACCGCTGAAGTGCCGATTACGAACATACATGCACACAGCATTTTGAGTGCAAGCGATCTACCACGTCGCTATACCTCATGGACCAGTTGTTTCCGCCGCGAAGCCGGTAGCTATGGAGCTCAAGAGCGCGGACTTATCCGTATTCATCAATTTGAAAAAGTAGAAATTTATACGTTGTGTGAGCCAGAACAAGCTGCTGATGAACTTGAACGTATGGTATCATGCGCTGAAGAGCTGCTCAAATCGCTCAATATCCATTATCAAGTGAGTTTACTTGCTGCGCAAGATTGTTCATTTGCATCTGCGCGTACCTATGATATTGAAGTATGGCTACCCGGGCAAAATAGATATTATGAAGTTTCTTCAGCAAGCAATTGTACCGATTTTCAAGCACGTCGCGCCGCGATTCGCTATCGCAAAGATGCGCAGAGCAAACCAGAATATTTATATACGCTTAACGCATCATCGCTTGCATTGCCACGCTTGATGGTTGCTATCATGGAAAACAACCAAAACCCAGATGGATCGATCAATATACCTAAGGTGCTCGCAGACGAGATGGCTGCATTGTGGTAATTAACACGAGTTATTAGAACGCGCAAAAAAAGGAGCAGAGTGAATACTAACGCAGGAGCAATGCTACGTCGCATACAAATATTTTCACGACGAATGATGAGTGGTGCGCGTGGTGGCGACTATCTTTCTGCGTTTAAAGGTGCCGGTATCGAGTTCCATCAACTGCGGGAATATATTCCCGGGGATGATGTGCGTGCTATTGATTGGCACAGCTCGCTCAAGCATGACAAATTGATGGTGAAGCAGTTTGTCCAAGAGCGTGATCGTGAAGTACTAATATTGGTAGATTGTTCCGCATCGGGCCTGTTTTCCTCAAAAAATAAATCTCGTATGCAGGCACTGACTGAAATAAGTGCGATTATTGCATCAATTGCTTCCGGCTCTCAAGATCGTGTTGGCGTTATCGGATTCACCGATACGGTAGAGCTCTATATACCACCTAAACGTGGCATAGCACACGTCATGCATCTTATTGAGCAGCTTTCCACCTTTACCCCAAAATCAAAAAAAACCCGCATGAGTAGTGCGTTTGAATTTTTATTAAATCTCAAAAAACGCAATACGATTATTTTTGTACTTTCTGACTGGATTGATCCGCACACCGATCATCTTGCACGGCTCTTGCCGATCGTGGGACGACGCTATGACATGATAGCCCTGCGCTTGCTCGATCGACTTGAGAAACAGTTTCCCGCGCTTGGGATGCTCGAGTTAGTTGATATAGAAACCGACCAACGTATTACCGTTAACCTGGGCATGAGACGCGGTAGCGGTATTAGTGCAGTTTTGCATGATCGACTGATGAAACAAAATATACAGTTAAGATCCTGCAATATTGACCTAATCGATCTTACCATCGGTGATCAATATCTGGATGTTTTAGTGAAATTTTTCCATGAACGCAAGCGACGTTGATCAAGGAGTACTGCATGAACGTGCCAGCATCTTTTGTTGAAGTTAATGATTATTACTATATCCCCTTTTGGAAAACCACTTCTTTTGTGATTATGGGTAGTTTATTAGGTCTACTTGTTCTCATACTTTGCTCGTGGCTACTGTATCGCGTGATTAAATACTGGATCAATCTAAGAAATCAACTTACCGTGCTTGAGCAATTATATGCACAAATACAACGTTTAAAGCCAAGTAGCAATTTGAGTGATGACCAGTTACGTGCCTGGTACGGGCAGGCATCGGATCTACTGAAAAAATATATAGCACAGTTGCATGGTGCCAATTGTGCTGCGTGTACTGATGATGAACTGTATGCCATGATGGTGCATATGATAAAGGCGCAACAAGCCCATGGGGCAGAACAGCTGCTTCCACTGCTTAAACGGGCAGTATTAATCAAATTCTCGCCGGATGGCATTCATGATTTTGTAGCACAAGATTGGGCCTTACTTGAGCAGTTATTAAAAGCAGCGACAGACGAGGAGCGTGAAAGCAGGTAGAAATCCGTTTTCTTCGCTTAAAAAATTTGACTTTTCTTGCTTCTCGTATGAAGATAGGGGATGTTGTCGAATATTTGACTAAAAGTCTTAAAAACCCCTTAATTGTGCGCAAAAAAGCTAAACGATGACGTCCCCGTCTATAAAACCTTTTGATAGTTGTCCGAAACATCTTTATATTCATTGGCCATTTTGTAAAAATAAATGCCATTATTGTGATTTTGTGGCATTTGAAAAGCACACCGCATATATTAAACAATATCATGATGCGCTCTGCCGGGAATTTGATTCGTTTGGTAGTCAATTCTCATCTGTGCAAAAACCCAAAATAGATACTATTTTTGTTGGTGGTGGCACACCAAGTCTCTGGCCACTTGCACTTATTCAAGAAGGTTTTACCAAATTACGCACCTATTTTGATCTTAATGAACTTAAAGAATCCACCATCGAGGTTAATCCTGGTGGTATTACGCGCGATCATTTCAAGACCTGGCAATCAATTGGTATTAATCGTGTAAGTATCGGCGTTCAGATCTTAGAAGAAAATATTCTTGCCGGGCTTAATCGTCACCAAAAAACTGCTGATGTTAAAGAGTTGCTCAGTTTAGCGCCACAGTATATAAAAAATATTTCAGTTGATCTCATTATTGGTCTGCCCGGTGTTACGGATGAAGTATGGTGGGAAACGCTCAAATATGTAGTTGCACAACCTATTACTCACATTTCGATTTATTTCTTAACCATCCATGAACTTACGCCGCTTTATTTTAGAATCAAAAAAGGGAATCTCTCGGTTCCGTGCGAAGATGCAACGGTAGAGCTCTTTGAGAAAACCGTTATTTTCTTGCAACAAGAAGGCTTTTTGCATTATGAAATTTCAAATTTTGCAAAACCGGGCTTTGAATCGTTGCATAATCAAGCCTATTGGGATAGACGGCCCTATAAAGGGTTTGGTATCGGTGCAGCATCATTCGATGGAAAATTACGCATCGTAAATGTTAAAAATTTGTTGCGCTATATGGATGCTCTAGCGTATCCTGTCAATGCTTCGTCTCATGATCATCTTTGGTATCAGGTTGAGACGTTAACGATGAATCAAGAATTTCTTGAAGTGATCATGCTTGGCTTGCGACAACAAAAGGGAATAAATATGCAACAGGTGATAGGCTATTTAACATCAGAGGAATTATTAAAATTTTATGCACGAGTCGATTTGCTTAAAAAACGTTTTCTTATCACTGAGCAAGATGGGCGTATTGCGTTGACGGAGCGGGGGATGATTCTTGAGAATGAGGTTATAGCTCATTTATTTTAACTAATCATTATTGAATAAAAAATATAACAGTATACGTTGTTGTACAGCATTACGATATCATAATTTAATTGCAATAAGGGGAATCATGGCTAAACATGTAGGTGTAAAATTACCACAAGACTTACTTGATTTACTGAAAAAAGAAAAAACAGTGGCGATCTTATCAACGTTCTCAGAACGGGGTTTGCCGCATACTACACCCATTCAATGCATTTATCCTAAGGGTGAAGAGAGTCTTTTGATGTCCATTCATAAAGAGCATACCGGCTATCATAATATGGTCTGGCAAAAAAAAGTTATGCTTTCTTTCTTAGGAGAAAATAACGTTGCCTACAGCATTTTAGGTCGTGCGGGTGTGGTGCGTGCTCCTTCTATGGTTCACCCACTGATGAATATCGTGCGCATTGATATTATAGATATCAAATCAGATCGATCCATTTTAACGCATGTTGATAGTGGAGTTTCTTGGTCATATACTTCGCTTGAAGCAGAAGAGCTCGTTAAATGTTTATTTAAAGAATTGCGAGAGCTTGCAAGAACACTATAAGAAAGAGCACGAAATGAAAAAAGGAAGAGTAATGCTAATGATTGCGGTAAAATATCTTTTTTTATTGATAATTGGTGGATTGTTTAATACTTGTTGTGCGCAAACGAGCGATCTTCGCGGAAATTGGCGCAAAAAAAGTGAGTGGCGTGCTGAATCACAACAGGAAGTGGCGGCAATTCCACCGTTAGTCGCAAAGATTTTGGCGGATCGTGCGCAATTTGATCAAAAAGTAGCAACAATTCGTGAGCTACTTGCTGACTTTTATCAGCATCAAAAAATTGATGCGACTACTACGAGCACGCTCATTGCGGATATTAAGCAATATCTTGATAAAACTCGTCAAGGGTTAATTACCGATACGGTTGTTAATGATGAGGATGATGAGGTAGCAGTTAATACTGATGTAGTTCTGCTTGATGAAAAAAAAGAGCTTGTAGAAAAGCTTGGCTCTTTATTGCAAGATTTGCAGCAGGCAGAACCAACGATTGCCGGTTATATTAAAAAATATGACGAAATAGAGCAGCAAGCACAAGCTGCAATCGCAAAAAGCCAATCACTTTTTAATGAGATTGATACGATGCTTGATCATGTGCGTGCTGAAGGGCAGTATTATGCGATCAATGCACTAAAAGAAACGCTGCTCAAACAAATTGAATATCTCGAGGGAATATTTACGTCAAGTCTTGATGCACTGCGCGATACGCTTGCTGATCGGATTAGTCAAGCAGAGGGGCTGATAGTGCAGCTTGAGTCAGAAAATATTTTCGTGCAAGATCGTGCAGCACGAGTAGTAGCAGAAAAAGAGCGCCAAGCAGAACTTGAGCGTGAAATAGCAGAGCAAGAAGCGCAGCGCGAGCGGAGTAAAAAGCCGTGGTATACGCAGCTTTTTGAAAAAATTACTGACTTTTTCTCCGGGCTATTTTCAAGAAAAAAACCTGTGATAACTATCGTGGTAACTGATAATGCTTCCGAAGGCGCAGCGCAAGATTTAGCATTAACGCATGAAGAAGCAACATTACCGGATAATAAAGAATAAAAATAATCACCTTTATACATTGTCAGATGCAAAGTATTATGGTACATTATCGCTGTATTCTTAAAATTTGATATACATTTCTGTTGTATGCCGAGGTGGCGAAACTGGTAGACGCACTGCTTTAAGGGGGCAGCGAGCTTGCTCATAGGGGTTCGAGTCCCCTCCTCGGCACCATTAATCTAGAACGTTACGTTATTAATGATCGTGTATGCATATTCTTTGTGAAACCGAGGAGAGATTGTATGACAAGCCGCATTACTCAAGTGTTATTTACTAAGTTTTCCGCGTGGGTACTTTTTTTCTTCATAGGTCTTTATTGGATTTTTCCCAATCTTTTTAATCGTGA
This sequence comes from uncultured Pseudomonadota bacterium, assembly GCA_964415095.1. Classification (GTDB taxonomy): domain Bacteria; phylum Babelota; class Babeliae; order Babelales; family UBA12411; genus CAYPYR01. The sequence continues at coordinate 20,513 of CAYPYR010000014.1, forward strand.
TCCCATCAATTGGTCGACGCGCTTTGCTATGAGCAATATTAATTTAGGTATTGATCTTAAAGGTGGTACCTATATTACGCTTGGTGTTGATATTGATAAAGCGGTTGAGAACTTCGTTGAAAGCCGTGGACGCGAAATCACCAAATTTTTACAAAAGAAAAAAATTGCAGATCCAACCAGTCGTGTTATTAAAAATCAAGAGTTGGTACTGACGTTTGCTGATCAAGATGCAGCAAGTGCTGCGCGCAACGCATTGCAGAATGACACCCATATGCAATCAATCTTCTCCGTAACCTCAAGCGGGAATGTGCTAACGGCAACATTGCCAAGTATCGAAGTACAGCGCATTCGTGCCAACGTGGTTGATCAAGCTATAAATATTTTACGTGGTCGTCTAAAACGAAAAGATCTTTTTCTTGAAGCATCAGTACAGCAACATGGCTCACGTCAAATTGTAGTACAGTTGCCAAGTTTAGATGATGCATCCCGTGAACGTATTAAGCAATTGATCACGGCACGTGCATTCTTAGAATTCAAAATTATTAAAGGCCAAGCGGCATCTAAAAAAGTATTGGAAGACCGCTATGATGGAGAAATACCACCGAACTTAATGATTATTGCTGATCGCGCCGATGCTGATGAAATGGGTGGTGGCGTACGTTGGTATTTAGTTGAACGTTATGCTGATTTGAGTGGCGATCATATGACTGAAGCGCGCGTAACGCGTCCGGATGAGACCTCTGGGCAAGTGCGACCAGTTGTTTCCTTCACGCTTGATAGTGAAGGTGCGCGTCTGTTCCATGAAATTACCGCAGAAAATACGGGTAAACAATTAGGTATCGTGATTGATAATGTGCTCTTTTCTGCACCAACGATCAATGAACCCATTGCTGGTGGTAGTGGTATGATCAGCAGCAGCAACTTTACGTGGCAGACGGCAAGTGATCTTGCTCATATCTTGAACACTGGTTCATTTCAAGCACCGGTAAAATTTGAACAAGAAAAACATATTGGGCCATCACTTGGTCAAGACTCAATTCGTCGTGGTTTGTTCTCATGCATTATCGCATTAATGCTCTTATTCTTGTTTAGTATTGTTATTTATAAAGTTGCTGGTATATTTGCAACAATGGCGTTAATCTATAACCTGTTTTTAATCTTATTCTGCCTTTCCGTGTTTCATGGTACATTGACCTTGCCGGGTATTGCAGGATTGGTATTAACACTTGGTATGGCCGTTGACGCATCGATTTTGATATACGAGAAAATTCGAGAAGAGCTCGCTGCAGGTGTGCCATTACGACAAGCAGTACATGCCGGTTTTACTGGCTTAATTATGGTTATTTTCGATTCCAACTTTACGACGCTTGGAACTGGTGTTATCCTCTATTATCTTGGTGGGCCTACAATTCAAGGCTTTGCACTTACGTTAATTGTTGGTATAATAGCAACATTAATAGCAGGAATCTTCTTTTTGAAATCATTATTTAACTTTTTGATTGATACATTACATGTTCGACATATCAAGTTTTAATTGATAGAATGTGTAGCAATTAATCAATTGCTGTGGCGGCGTAGCTCAGGTGGTTAGAGCGACGGAATCATAATCCGTAGGTCCGGGGTTCAAGTCCCTGCGCCGCTACCAATTTTTTAGGGACAACTAAAGCATGAATAATATTGTACAGATCATGGGTATGATGGCGTTAGTGCTTTTAGGTTTCTTCATCGGATCTATTCCTACCGGATATTGGTTTGCCAAATATTTCTTTAATCTTGATATTACTCAGCGTGGCTCGGGTAATATTGGTGCGACCAATGTTGCACGTATTCTTGGTAATAAATACTTTCTACTGGTGTTTGCGCTCGATATGGGAAAAGCATTCTGCTATTTGCTATTTATCGAGCACTATGCTCACTTAATTTCTTTCCCTCAAATAACATTTTTATATATAATCGCTGGCATGTTATTGCTCGGCAATGCCTACTCGCCATTTATTAACTTTAAAGGTGGTAAAGGAGTGGCAACCGTCATAGGTATATTAGCTGCTTGTGCACCACTTAATGTGCTCATTGTTTTTATTGTTGCGTGGTTAGTGAGTATAGTAATTTTGCGCACATCCGGGATTCCGGCAATTATTGCTATCTTCATGACGACATTATTTGTATCTCGTAATCATAGTGCTATTCCGGGACTTTCTTTGTTTATGATTTTCTTAACGCTCTGGTTACTCATCCGTCATCATGAAAATATTCGTCTGTTTTTCCGTTGTATGCGAAACGAGTTGTTGCCATGAAATTTATCGCTGTTGCAAAAGTTTTTGAAAAAATTGAAGCTGAAAGTTCGCGTCTTGCTATTACCGAGCTTCTTGCAGACTTACTGAAAAGTGCTCAGCCGGACGATGCAGCATTTATCGCTTATATGTCACTTGGTTATTTAAATCCGATTTATATCGGTACACAATTTAATTTCGCAGAAAAAAGCATTATCAACACGCTTGCAACGTTGCTACATAGTTCAGCACTTGCGATTAAGAATCAAGAAAAACTTGTTGGTGATTTGGGCTTGGTGGTTGCAACCGGTACATGGGAGCAAACAGGGCACGAACTTTCCGTACAAGAAGTTAATAAAGCGTTGCATGCAATTCATGATAGCGAAGGTCTTGGTTCTACCGAGATTAAATCAGAGAAGTTATTACAATTATTATCAGCACTCGATCCAATTTCTGCAAAATACGTCATACGTATTATTTTAGGTAAGTTGCGACTTGGTTTTTCAGACATGACGCTCCTTGATGCATTTTCTTGGATGATGCAGGGCAATAAATCGCTGCGTCCTGAACTTGAGCATGCCTATAATATTACCGTTGATATTGGTCTTATTATAAAGACGCTTAAAGAAGAGGGGATTGAGGGGATCAAAAAAATACATATCATTCCCGGAATTCCGATTCGTCCTGCAGCGGCAGAACGACTTTCAGATGCTGCGGCTATTGTAAAAAAATTAGGTCCCTGTGTTGCACAGCCAAAACTTGATGGCTTTCGCGTGCAAGTGCATGTTTTTCATGAAGCAGGAAAGAAGATGGTAAAATTCTTCTCACGCAATTTGCATAATATGTCAGATATGTTTCCGGAGCTTGCGCATGAGGCGTATAGCTTGTCGGTAGAAAATATCGTGATGGAAGGTGAGGCAATTGCCTACAACCAAGAAACGCACGAGTTTTTGCCATTTCAAGAAACAGTAAAGCGCAAGCGTAAATATGATATAGAAGAAGTTGCCGCAGAAGTGCCGTTAAAACTCTATATTTTTGATTTATTATATTTAAATAATATCTCGTATCTAAATAAGACTCATGAAGAACGGCGCGATGCGTTACTTTCTCTCTTTGCCCAGCAGCACCATAAAAATTTGAATACCATTGCCGTAATCGATGAAAAGAATATTTCGAGCGCGCTTGAATTGCAAACCTACTTTAACCAAAATATTTCGCAGGGCCTTGAAGGTGTGGTGGTGAAAAAACCAGATGCACCGTATGTACCGGGCAAACGAAATTTTAACTGGGTTAAACTCAAACGTGAAGAAGGTGGGCATCTTGACGATACCATCGATTGTGTAATACTTGGGTATTATAGTGGTCATGGCAAACGAGCGACCTTTGGTATTGGGGCATTTCTGGTGGGGGTATTTAATCCAGAAAAAGATCTGTTTCAAACGATTGCCAAAATAGGTACCGGGCTTTCTGATCAAGCCTGGATTGATCTCAAAAAAATGTGTGATGAGCTAGTAATGCACGAGCAGCCAAAAAACGTAGAATGCGCTAAGGAATTAGTGCCAGATGTCTGGGTAACCCCAGAGCTGGTTTGTGCGATTCGCGCTGATGAAATCACGCTTTCTCCCTTGCATAAAGCAGGTGCTACCAGTGAAAAGCTTGGGTATGCACTGCGGTTTCCCCGTATTATGGCGTTTAGGCCAGATAAATCGGCAGCTGAGGCTACAACTGTTAATGAGGTTGAAGAGCTTTATGAGCTGCAATTTAAGAAGTAATTTGGGTTCTTTAATGGGGTAAAAACACCAAAAATCTATGTTTTTTGCTAATTTTTACCCATAAATTACTATTTTTAGGATAAAAAAACAGTAATTTTCAGGCATTTTGTTCAATATTTATTGACAAAATCTCTGCATTTATTAATATTAAATTATTACTAATTGAATTAAATGTATCAAATGGGGGACATGTTGATGTATAAGAAACTTATTATTTTATTCATGTTATTCATGCCAGCGATGGTTATGGGTGTTGGAAACGGTTCTATGTTAGTTAAACGAAGAGCTGAGGCTGAATTACCTGGTCAACCACCATTAAAGCAGGCGAAACCGTCATATTTTATGATTGGGAACGAAAAGTTTTTCATTAACCACAGTCAACCGGTTGCCCAGTCAACGAGCGTTTTAGAAGAACAACCGAAATACCATTTTACTAACACTGAGCAAGGAATATTGGGTTTAAATATCGATCCTACACGACCAGCAATTATATTGGAGCAAAGTTATGGGCGGGATAGTACTCAAATTTTTATAAATAGTAATGGCAACATCGAATCTTTTTCTAATGATATGGAATGGGACTTATCAGGAAAATTGATACGAGTACCTAATGAAATTATGCAGGAATCAAGTTTATTAGGAGAAATCGAAGCATTATATAATAAAGATGCAGCGGTTTCAGATAATCATGCTTTTGTTGCCACAGATTCTGAATGTATTTTTGTTAT
>CAYPYR010000015.1:0-8241 GCA_964415095.1 uncultured Pseudomonadota bacterium
TGCGCCTGTTGCAAGTGATGCACAACCTGTGCATTAAAGCCTTCACGATATTGTTTAAATGCTTCAAGATTTTTAATCGCTGCTTGCCCTAAGCTTGATTTTAAAATAGATGGTTTATATTTTGAGATGAGAGTTTTAGTAAGCGATCTCCGTGCTGCATTTCCCGCGCGCGATGCAGCAATGCCTACTCCTATTTCAGATATTTTTTCAACCCAATCCTCCCACGATGAACTTTGACAAGCAGCTCTTATCTGCTCTCGTGCTGAAATAACATCGCACGCACCTCTTCCTAAAAGATAAAAGCAGCGCGCTATAAAAACGGGTGGAAGAAAGTAAGCTAAGCCAGCATCAACTACAGTTTCAACCGGGTTTTCTTTGATCGAAAGAACAACATTCTTGCCCGCATTGATAGCACCACAACCTACTGCTCGTGCAAAACAACTTATTCCCTTTATCATTGGCCAATTCAAGTCCATAAATGCAAAAGCATACCGAACCATTTGCTGTCTATTAAGTTGAAATACATATTCTGCTAATCGAATGTGTTGCTCAAAGAATTCAGTAACTATTGGGCAGGTGTTATTTAAGGCATCATACTTTGCTGTGGCATATTTATAAAAATCAAGCACTTCTTGATGAAGTTCTAGCTGCAAGGGATTGCCGGTAAAAGAAGTATGATTTGAGAGATCAACGATCTTATCAACGGTGCCATACAGTGATGAAGGGACGGTGAATATTCTCGTTTCAGTATAATCAGGATTAGAAAGCGTTAATAACGAAGCTTGTATGCGATCTACTTGTCTGTTGTATGATTCTGCATCGTCCACATCAAGATCAGTAATGGCAAAATCAACTGATTCTTGTGCAATGGACAGGGTATCTTCGTCGCCACCAATTGCTGCATAGTCAGCGCTGAGTGTATCAAGCCTTTTATTGAGTACTTCAAGCTGTGCTTTTCTGGAGGCAACTGTAGCAGGATCAAGTTGGCATTCGGTTTCATCAATTAACTTAGTATCAAGTGGCGTAAGAGCAGTAGATTGTTGATGAAGTGTATCAAATTCTGCACGAATCGCTGTGCGCTGTGCAGCCTGAGCAATATTCTTTAAATAAGAATGTTCGGAGCGTAACCAATCAGTCAGATTACATTTTTCCCTGAGGCCATTAATAGAATGTTTTTTTTATTTCATCTTTGGTTAACGGAATTTTAATAGCAGATAATTTTTTAGCTAAATCAGGATTGTTTGCTAGTTCTTGATTGATGTAATTAATAAATTGTTCATAACTATCGCATCTTTTTAAAAAATTACGAAAGCCGGGATATTTATAAAACGGTACTTGTCCAAAAATTGCAGAATGAGGATATGGTGAATTAGTAGTGCACTCGTATTGTGCAAAATATTCTTGAAAGTCATGAGCACTCATTCGATCAAATTGCAGATTCCAGTTCGTGAACCATGGTCTATTATCTGAAAAACATAAGCCATGTTCATCACGATGCTGTTGATATTGTTTAAAAAAAGATTGAGATACTGGCTCAAAACGCTTTGCTGGTGGCGTATCATCACAATAATTAGGCGCAGGAGCTCTTTGATTATCTATAAAATCTTGAAAAGAAGCATCTCGAGCATCTAATAGACGCATCTCATGCCAGAGACGGGCTTCACGTTCTGCCATAGCTTGTTCTGATCTTTTTAATTCATCCAAGTCGTCTTTATGAATATATCTTGTGAGTGAGTATTTATGAAAATCACGAGCTAATATAAAAAAGGGTGACCATGAGATTATAAACAATGCCAAGATGCCAGAAGAAAAAAACCTCATACCAACTACTCCTTACTATTTTTAGTACGAAAATAAATTGGTACGAGGTTAACAGAATTTAAGAAAAAATGAAAAAAGATTTAATTGTTGTGGAATCTCGCGTACATGCTGCATGAAAGAATGCGGCCACGAGCTTTTTCTTCCTGAATCAATTCGCCACACTCAACAGTCGCTTTTGGAAAAATGTCACTGAGCAAGTTTTGTGCAACATAGGGCGATAGTCCCACTGCGTAACAATTAAGCAAGACAAAACGTGGGTTTGGTACCAGCACTTTTTTGCATAACGTTAAAATTTCATGAATATCGCGTTCAAATTTAAAGGTTTTCTTGCCACTGCGACCATATGCAGGTGGATCAAGTATCAGCGCATCATACTTACTGCCCCGACGGATCTCGCGCAGTAGAAATGATTTAACATCATCAACAATCCAACGAATCGGTGCGGTATCAAGTTTACTTAAGCTAGCATTGCGTGATGCCCAATTTACTGCTGATTGTGAAGCATCCACATGGCAGACTTGTGCGCCAGCTTGTGCTGCAGCAAGACTTGCGCCACCCGTGTAGGCAAATAAATTTAAGACCGACGGTTTTACGTCAGATGAGGCAATAATATCAGAGCACCATTCCCAGTTTTCTGCTTGCTCAGGAAAGATACCAACGTTTTTAGAATGTGCTAAGTGCAATTCAAAGGTTAAGTTTTTCCAGGAAAAGTGCCAGGGCGTTTTAAATGATGGTGCAATATCCCATGAAGCTTTGCCACCAGAGAGCATAGTGCACTGTGCATCAGCTTTCCATTTAGATGGGTTGGTTGCCGCTTGCCAGATTGCGGTATCATCAGGGCGAATGATAATATTGCTGCCAATTTGTTCGAGCAACTGTCCATTGCCAGAATCAAGTAATGTGTACGAGTGTGCAGTACGTTGCATAGTTAACCTTAATGATAAAAAATTAATAAAAAATAAGACCTACGAATATTACAATGACCCACTTAGTAAGAAGTAAATGAGTAGTAGATTAACGGCTACAATAATGCTTGCAAAAGTATATGCCGAGAGTTTGACCCATGATGAATTTGAAAACTTGCCCATGATCTTTTTATTACTAGTAAATTGTAATAATGGAAAGACCGCAAACGGTAGCTGCAGGCTTAAGATGATCTGACTAAAGATCATCATCTGCGAAAGACAACATTCACCAAAATAGATAACGCCAATGAGAGCCGGTGCTATAGTAATTACCCGTCCCAGAAACCTGCGTTGCCATGGTGGCAGGGAAAAGTTCATGAAGCCTTCAAGAATAATTTGTCCGGCAAGCGTACCAGTAAGTGTCGAATTTTGCCCAGAAATTAAGAGCGCGAGCGCAAAGACAAAACTTGCAACGTTGGTATTAAGTAGTGGGGTGAATAAATAATAGGCATCTTGGATCTCCGCAACATCATGCATCCCACGTTTGAAGAATACCGCTGCTGAAACGATGAGAATTGCCGCATTTACAAAAAAAGCGAACGTGAGCGCAATGCACAAATCAATCGTTGAGTAGGTAATGGCTTGTTGTTTTTTCTCATCAGTAGAATTTTCATCTGAAATAACGATGGATGAGTGCAAATATAAATTGTGCGGCATGACCGTTGCGCCAAGTATTCCAATGGCAAGATAGAGCATGTGGGGATCATGTACGATAGCTGGTGTTGGTATTAGTCCATAAAATATCCCTGACCAAGACGGGCTGACTAAATACATGATAATGGCAAAGCAGGCGATAATCGCCGCAATCAGTAAGGTAACTAATAATTGAACGCTTCTGAAATGGCGATTGGAAAAAAGTAGCAGAAGTAATACATCACCGGCGGTAATACAAATACCATAGACGATTGGTATGCCAAAAAGAAGCTGCAAGCCGATGGCTGAACCAATCACTTCCGCAAGATCGGTTGCAATAACCGCAAGCTCGGCAAGCACCCACAGTCCGGTTGCGACTTGTGGTGAATAATAGGCGCGGCACGCCGCAGCAAGGTCTTTGCCGCTTGCGATCCCCAGTTTCAATGCACAGTATTGCAGTAATATTGCAATAAAATTTGAAATAAATACTACCGATAATAAGGTATAGCCATAGCGCGAGCCACCAGCAAGATCAGTTACCCAGTTACCCGGGTCCATATAGCCGACTGCTATTAAATATCCCGGTCCAGCGAATGCTAAAAATCGTTTAATATAACGCATGAAGGTAGAAAAAAATGTTGAATGTGGGGCGGCGACCATATTACATGCTCTCAATGAAAATACAAATTTATTATTGTTATAGAATTACCGTGCCAGAATTAACTGATTTTGGAAAGTAAATAGTGATGAAATTAAAATGGGCTGCTCTTTCTGCAGCCCATTAAGGTATTTTGAGGTTTGAATGATTCGGCTATTAGTACATGCCGCCCATGCCGCCCATGCCACCCATACCGCCCATGCCAGCAGCCCCAGCTGCCGGTTTCTCTTCAGGAATTTCACAAATCACTGCTTCAGTGGTAAGTAATAATCCTGAGATCGACGCAGCATGTTGCAGTGCAGATCGGGTAACCTTTGCTGGATCAACGATACCAGCAGTAATCATATCAACATAGGTTTCAGTTTTTGCATCAAACCCGATATTGCCTTCTTTATTTTTTACGCGATCAACAACCACGGATGCTTCATGTCCCGCATTGGATGAAATCACACGAAGTGGCTCTTCAAGTGCGCGGCGAATAATATTCACGCCAACTTGTTGTTCACCATCAAGCTGCAATTTTTCAAGTGCTTTTTGCGCGCGCAGTAATGCAACACCACCGCCAGCGACGATACCTTCTTCAACCGCCGCACGTGTAGCATGCAATGCATCATCAACACGGTCTTTCTTTTCTTTCATTTCGGTTTCAGTTGCAGCGCCAACGCGTATCACGGCAACACCACCAGCAACTTTAGCAAGACGCTCTTGAAGTTTTTCGCGATCATAATCAGAGGTAGCATTCGCTATTTCTGCACGAATTTGTAGTACGCGAGCATTAATTTCGTCCGCAGAACCTTTACCGCCAATGATAATACTATGATCTTTGGTAAGAACTACTTTTTCTGCAACACCTAAGTCAGCAAGAGACATGCTTTCAATCTTGAGACCAAGATCGTCAGACACGCAGCGGCCACCGGTTAAAATAGCAATGTCTTGCAGCATTGCTTTGCGACGATCACCAAATTCAGGTGCTTTAACGGCAGCAACTTTGATTGATCCACGCATTTTATTCACGACTAAGGTGGTGAGTGCTTCGCCATCAACATCTTCAGCAATAATTAATAATGCTTTGCCTTGTTTTGCGATTTGCTCAAGAAGGGGCAAAATATCTTTCATTGCGCTGATTTTTTTGTCAGTAATTAATATCATTGGATGATCAAGTACTGTTTCCATTTTCTCTGCATTAGTTACAAAGTACGGAGAGAGGTACCCGCGATCAAATTGCATACCTTCGACAATTTCAAGTTCGTTGTCGATACCTTTAGCTTCTTCGACGGTAATTACACCATCACGGCCAACTTTTTCCATCGCATCAGCAATTAAATTACCAATCGTGTGATCTGAGTTAGCAGAAATGGTAGCAACTTGTGCAATCTCAGTTTTGCTTGAGATTTGTTTTGCGTGTTGCTTAATGGATTCCACCACTACTTCTACTGCACGATCAATACCGCGTTTAATTTCCATCGGGTTTGCGCCAGCGGTTACGTTCTTGACGCCTTCACGATAAATTGATTGTGCAAGTACGGTAGCAGTTGTGGTACCGTCACCGGCGATGTCAGCTGTTTTTGATGCAACTTCACGAACTGCTTGTGCGCCAACATTTTCTGCGCGATCAGGAAGCTCAATTTCTTTAGCGACAGTAACACCGTCTTTAGTGATGCTTGGTGATCCAAAAGATTTTTCGATAGCGACGTTACGTCCCTTGGGCCCGAGGGTAACTTTAACTGCATCGGCAAGTTTATTAACGCCTTCTAATATTTTTGAGCGTGCATCCGCGCCGAATAAAATTTTCTTTGCCATTGATATGCCTTGTTGTTTATTGCGTGATAATAGCTAAAATTTCATCTTCTTTGATGACTAAATATTCTTCATTGCCACATTTTACTTCAGTACCGGAATATTTTCCGAAAAGTACTTTGTTCCCTTCTTTGACCATCAAAGGACGGACTGCGCCATCTGACATCAATTTCCCGGGGCCAACAGCTATGACTTCGGCATATTGTGCTTTTTCTTTGGCAGTATCAGGAATAATAATGCCCGCAGCAGTTTTGTTTTCACTTTCAAGTCGTTTAATAACGACGCGATCGTAGAGAGGTTTAATCTGCATCTTATCCATATTCTCTATTCCTATAATTAATTTTTAAAAAAATTAATATTAAAAAATTTATTCTAAAATAATTACTTTAAAGCACTATGACGCCTTTGGTTGAGCCATAGTGCTTTATGGTCCAAGTATAGTAAAATTTAGAAAAAGATCAAAAAGTAATTGTGGACAGAAAGTGCCTAGAAGACCGAATTAATCTGGCTTAAAGTCGAGTGCACAGGTACTATCGCCGGAACAATATTTTACCATAATATTGAATGCATCTTCGATATCATCAGTAATATGAATAAGTTTTGCATCTTCTTGCGTTAATAACCCATCGCGCAATGCTCTCGTATGAATCCATTCGTAAAATGGTTCCCAATATTCAACGCCAATCATAACAATAGGCATTCTTCGCATACGACGAGTTTGAATGAGGGTGACTACTTCACAGAGTTCATCAAGAGTACCAAAACCACCTGGTCCAATGATAAATCCAACAGAATAGCGAACTAAAAGCCATTTACGTATAAAAAAGTAGGGTAGTACAATGTATTCATGGAGATAAACATTTTTTTCTTGCAGATGATCCACACCAATGCCGATAGAAATAATGCGACGTTGATCTTCACGAGAATCGGTAACTGGCGGTGTTTTTTCACCAATATGTATATGTTCTGCTGTTTCGTAAGCGCCAAGATTTGCTGCTGCCATGATGCCGGGACCGCCACCAGTGATAATTGAAAAACCGCGATCAGCAAGTCGGTGAGCAAGAAGATGAATTTTTTTACTATATTTACTTTCTTTAGTCAGCTTGGTACCACCAAACACCGTAATTGCTGGTTGAGGCAGCTTGGTAAGTTTCCACATACCGACTAATAAGCTTCTATTAATATTCATCAAGCTACGCAGGAAAAGTGCATAATACTGTAATCGTCTCCATAAAGAATTCATACTATCCTGACTGCGTGTTAGTGGCGGGTTGTACACAATAATCTTTAGGTTAATAAGACGAGCATAGCAAAGTATCTATAAAAAAATAAAGAGCGCTGAATTAATTTCAGCGCTCTTTATTTACGTAATATTTTTAATACCCGCAGGTATTAATATCAGCAATAACGAAATGTAAAACTTCGTATATTCTTGATAATTAAATACTAGCGATAGCGATTGTTCATTGGTGGGCGAGGCGCACGATTTTCTTGTGGGCGTGCTTCGTTTACGCGAAGACGTTGACCTTCGAAATCTTTGCCATTGAGTTCATTGATTGCTTGTTGAGCTTCGTTTGAAGAAGGCATCTCGATGAAACCAAAGCCTTTGTATTGACCAGTGAATTTGTCTTTGATCATTTTAGCAGAAGTAACTTCGCCAAATTGTTCAAATAATTTTCTTAAGCTGTCTTCAGTAACTGTACGAGAGAGGTTGCCAACGTAGATATTCATTATAATAATTCACTTCTTAAGTATAGAGTAAAATAAACATTTAATTTGTACATTTTAAGTAATGTACTCCAGTATTTGTGGCCTTTTTATTCAGCCTAAATAACCCCTTTCAAATCTAAAACCAACAATTGATTAAACTAACTATAGCATAGAACATTGCTCACGTAAACTCACCCACCAACTTCTGCATTATTTAATGAGCTTAATGCTGAATCTGGGGCATTGTTTTCAAATAGTATTTTTGATATGGCGATACAGAATCTTATAGCGTCAGTAATGGTTTTTTGATGGATATTGCGACCTACTGCGGCGCCTGACGTGCCAGCGTTATGAATTTGATCATATAAATCTGATAAAAAAGTGGCTTCATGACGCAAAGATCCACCAGAACAGATAATTTGAGCTCGCCCAGCAGCAACTACCGCTTGCTTGAGTAAATCGGTATCTAATTGGTCATGTGAGTTGCGGGGAGGGTTTATTTTGATAAAATCGGCCCCTAGGCAAAGCCCCACTCCTGCGGCTCCGGCAATCAATGCCGCATCATGCTCATTTGGTACTGCTTTTCCTCGCGGGTACATCCAGATTATGGCAATCATGCCATGCTGGTGGGCATGGTATATCATATTTGCTGCTTCA
>CAYPYR010000015.1:8341-24840 GCA_964415095.1 uncultured Pseudomonadota bacterium
TGGAATAGTTGGTCCAACAAAATTTTGATTTAAATGTTCAATTTTTTGATCACCAGCAAAGAGAAAGAGTCTGCCAGTATTTTTTGTAGCGCGTAAATAATTAGCGATGTAGTCTTCATGACGATGTCGTGGCACCGTGAGCGGAACAATAAGGGAGGCTTGATCTAATGAGCGCATGGACGGTACTCTTTCTAATTTATAATGGTGTGCATTCGAATTAACACTTATACGAAGATATTAAAAAACAATGCACTATTATAAGATTTTAGAAAAATATGTTACGGTTTTTTAAATCTCATTGTATGAATGATGTGATATGAATGAAGCAAAAAATTTAAAAAAGTAAGGAGTATATGAAAGCATATTTGATGGATGAGCAGGAGATTATCAGATTATTAAAAACAAATCCTACACTTGGTTTAACTGCGCAAGAAGTACAGCTGCGATTTAAGGAATATGGGTACAATCAGCTGCCCTACAAAAAACCCCCAACATACGTGAGAATTTTTTTCGAGCAATTCAAAAACCCACTCATTTATTTATTGCTTGTTGCTGCAACAATAATTTTTTTCGTTGAAAGTCTGCAAGATACGCTATTTATTAGTTTGATCTTGCTTCTAAATGCTTTTGTGGGAACGTATCAAGAAGGTAAGGCAAGCAACTTGCTTGCGTCTTTGCGACATTATATAAAGACACAAGTCTCGGTAATGCGCGATGGCAAGTTGCATATAATTTCATCAGAAGAGATTGTGCCCGGAGATATGGTGATTTTGCAGGAAGGGGATTTGATACCTGCAAATGGACGTATTATTTATGCAAAAAATTTTCGTGTCAATGAGAGTGCTATTACGGGAGAGTCGGTCCCCGTAGAAAAAATATCTGAGGTTTTAGTAGATACTCATCAAGCAGCAGAATTACCAATTTTTGAGCAAAAAAACATGGTATTTGCCGGTAGCTATGTAGCGCAGGGAACAGCGCACATTATTGTTACCGCGACTGGTAAAAATACGCTTATGGGACATATGCAATCATTAGCTGAATCTATTGAAGTTGATATGCCATTAAAAATTGAAATAGATCGTATAGCATATCACTTAATTTGGTACGTGATTGGTATGTGTGCGGCCCTTTTTCTTATCGGGTTTGCCTGGGGGAAAAATATACAAGAGTTACTTTCATTGATTGCGGCGCTGTTTATTTGTGTGGTGCCGGAAGGTTTGCCGGTAATTTTTACCTTAGTGCTTGCGATGGGTGTTTCGCGCATGGCGCAAAATAATGTTTTGGTGAAACGATTACAAGCGGTGGAGGGTCTTGGTCAAGTTGATATTTTAGCAATTGATAAAACAGGTACGTTAACTAAAAATGAAATGCGCGTGCAGAAAATATTCGTAGATAATCGTGTGATGAATGTAGGAGGTACGCGACCGGATAATGTGCATACTATTGTTTCAATAGCAGCGTTGATGAGTAGTGCATTGGTAGAGAAGTTTTATGATACAATTCAGATCAAGGGAGATCCAACCGAAGGCGCATTAACATTATTTGCTAACGCGTGCGGAATTTCTAAAAAAGCTATCATGCAAGATACTACTATCATTGAAGAATATCCATTTGATTTTGAAGAAAAAATTAAAGTAACTAGTCTGTTAGGCTCAGCATTTCTTAATAATAGTCTAGGAGATGAAAAACTATATTTGATTATTACTGGTGCACCGGAAATAGTGCTTAATTATTGTACGTATTATCAAATGGGAACAAACGTTGAATTGTTAGATTCTAATCAACGCAAAGCTATCGATAATGCACTCGATCAATTTCTACAAGAAGGCTTGCGGGTGATTGCGGCGGCATATTGTATGATTGATAATGAAAAAGAGTTTTTCGCTAAACTCAAACATGACAAGAACTATCTTTATGAATTGATTCATACCAGTGATCAAATAGTTTTTGTTGGTTTGTATGGATTGGGTGATACTATACGTGCGGAAGTAGTCAATGTTGTTACTGATGCGCGAGCACAAGGATTACAGATTATTATGATTACTGGTGATCATGAATTGACTGCTCGACGCATTGGTAAAGAATCTGGCATTCTGCAAAATCATGATCGCTCAATAATTGGTGCAGAGCTAGCACATCATCAAGAACAAAAATATGACCATAATGTCACCGTTTATGCTCGGGTAACCCCTGAACAAAAATTATCTATTATCGATCAGTTACATAAAGCAGGTTATATTGTGGCAATGACTGGTGACGGCGTGAATGATGCGATATCGCTTGCTGCGGCAGATGTTGGCATTGCTATGGGCATTATTGGAACGGAAGTAACTAAAGAAGCAGCTGATATTATTTTGCTTGATGATCAACTAGCAACTATTATAAATGGTATAGCAGAAGGTCGTCACATTTTTTCATTGCTCAGGCGTGTAATATTATATTTTTTTTCTACAAATTTGGCTGAAATATTAGTAGTACTCATTGCAATAGTACTTAATCTACAAATGCCGTTTGTCGCGATACAAATTCTATGGATAAATTTTATTACGGATGGATTACTCGCACTTGCACTTGCAATGGAGCCACTTGAGCATCATTTAATTGCAAAAAGATCTGAGCATTTAGTTGATAAAGAAATGATTGGACGAATGTTCATCTTGGTTGCGCCAATGGCGTTAGGAACACTGATTGTTTTTCTTGGTTATTTACCAATTGGCCTTGAAAAAGCTCGTACGATGGCGTTGATGACGTTAGTTTTTTTTCAATTATGGAATGCGTGGAATTGTCGCAGTTTAGAAAAATCAATTTTTAAATCCGGCCTTGTGATAAATTGGTATTTGTTTGGTGCATCATGTGTGGTGATAGTATTGCAATTAATGTTAGTGCAGGTAACACCGCTGCAAAAATTATTCCATACCGTTAATATTACCAGTTATGATTGGATAATTATAATTATGATGAGTTCCACGATCATTTGGATTGAAGAAGCACGCAAGTGGTTTAGTGGCCCAACAATCAAATGATTTTTTTTTGCTTGACATACAGTAACAGGGTTGATAACATTCAGCAATGTCAGATGAGTGCTATTCGAAGATTAGAAATATGCAGCATCTAAAGATTATCATAGTGCATGAATTCAAGTTCTCAAAACGTCCCTAAAAGAACAATACCATTAAAGTATTGTTCGCCCCCCCAACCCTCCGACTTGTTCTAGGTTGGAGGGATTTTTATTACACCAATATATATATAATTTTGCTTGCGGGTGATTCAATTACTCGTCCATGAAAAAGAAAAGCAGCGCGTACCATGTAGTAATATGCATTGTTCTTTTTAACGCTGAAATCTTTGTATGAAGTATCATGTGGTGCAATAAGTGGACATAATTTTTTTGCAAAAAAACCACCTGCAGCAGCGCGATATACATGATAACCAATAAATTTCACGTCAGGAATATCTCCTGGTAGTTCAAGTGGCGACCAAGAAATAACTACATTATCATTACCAGGTATCACGTGGATGTTACGAATAGCTGGAAGCAGCAGAGTATTCATGCTTGGTTGTTTTGCTTGTGCTTGCGCAACAAACAGATCACTGGGGCGTCGTGCGCAACCACTCAATAACAGCATGCTCACTAGTATAAAGAATTCAAGCATCATGAAATGGGCGTATCCTTAGGAAATGCCAATTTAAATTCACGCGCATATATTTTTAATAATTCGCCATCTTCGCTCGTCAAATCTTTTGTCGTTAATATATGATTATAGGTTTCGTGATATGCTGCTTTTACAAAACTTGCAAATTGTGTAGCAAATGGTCGTACGCGCTCGATTGGAAGATCATCAAGAAAATCTTCTTTGAGTAAGAATAAGAACATTACTTGTTCAACAAATGAATAAGTTTCAAATGGTGGCTGAAGCAGTAGAGCAATCGCACGTCGTCCGCGATCAAGGGCGCGTTGACTTGTCTTATCAAGTTCCGTGCCAAATTGTGCAAACGCTTGCAGTTCTTCATACTGAGCGAGTTCTAATCGTAATGCACCAGCAACTTTTTTCATAGCCTTGGTTTGTGCAGCACCACCAACACGTGAGATTGAAAGTCCCGTGTTAACTGCTGGACGTATACCATTATTAAATAAACTGGTATCTAAGAATATTTGTCCATCGGTGATTGAGATCAAATTTGTTGGAATGTATGCGCTTAAATCATCACCTTGCGTTTGAATAATCGGTAATGCAGTCAATGACCCGCCACCAAGTCCCGGTGAGAGTTTCGCGGCACGCTCAAGCAAGCGTGAATGAATATAAAATATGTCGCCCGGATATGCTTCTCGCCCTGGTGGTCGACGCAGCAATAATGAAAGTTCACGATAGGCGATAGCGTGATTAGACAAATCATCGTAAATAATCAGTACGTCACGACCACTATACATAAAGTATTCACCGATAGTGCAACCAGTATAAGGAGCAAGATATTGGTTAATGGCTGTTTCTTTAGCATCAGCATTAACGATAATCGAATAACTTAATGCATCATGTTTTTCAAGAATGCTAATAATTTTAGCGCTGTTTGATTGTTTATGCCCAATAGATACGTAGATACAAATTACATTCTTACCTTTTTGATGCAAAATCGTATCAAGTACTAATGATGTTTTACCCGTACTACGATTACCAATAATTAATTCACGTTGACCTTTACCGATGGGGATTAATGAATCAATAACGGTGATCCCCGTTTCAAGCGATTCATGAACTGGAACACGTGCAATGATTCCGGGGGCCATTTGTTCAATACTGCGTTGCTCACTATATTCAAGTGGACCAAATGCATCAATTGGTGCACCCATTGCATTGACGACGCGACCAATAAGTTGATCACCAACCGGCACACGAAAAACATGCTTAGTGCGTTTTGCTACTTCTTGTTCGGTCACCGGAATAGTATTGTTAAGTAACACTATCGATACATAATCTTCTTCAAGATCGAGTACAATACCACTATTACCACCTTCAAATTCGACCACTTCACTATATACAGCGTTACGTAATCCGTAGACGCGGCATATACCGTCACCAACTTTTATGACCCGTCCAATCTCATCTAATTTTTCTTGTGGTTTTTCACTCAGGGATTCTTCAAGTAATGAAATAAGGTCAATTGTTTTTTCCATTATGGCATGCCTTTTCGTATCATGGATTGGCTAATACCAAGCAAAACTTTCCGTATTGAACGTTCCCAAAGAGCTGTAGCGCATTCAATTCTGATGCCCATAATTAAATTGGGATCCACGACA
This sequence comes from uncultured Pseudomonadota bacterium, assembly GCA_964415095.1. Taxonomy (GTDB): domain Bacteria; phylum Babelota; class Babeliae; order Babelales; family UBA12411; genus CAYPYR01. The sequence goes on from CAYPYR010000015.1 coordinate 13,635, forward strand.
AAATCGGTAGTGATGTTTTCAGTAGTAAGTTTTGCAAGATAGTTTGTTATAGTCGACTTTTGTAATTCAGTAATTTCATGTGATGTGGAAATCTTATAAGTTTGCATGTTATGTAATTTTTTATACCCATAACAGATATGATCAAGCACGTTGTCCAAGATTTCTATTCTGCCATGATGTAATAACACAAACATGAGGCGGCGCGTAAGTCTGCCAAGATTGAATGCTTCTATAATGCGATTAAGTGCGCGCTCTTTGGTGCTCATTGGCACGGTGGGAATTTGCAATGCTACATAAAAAGTTTTTTGTTTGCGTAAAAAGTTAGCAATGGCTGCAAATTGCGCAATATGTTCCTCTTTGAGAAATGCTAGGTACAGATTAAGAAAAGCCGTAGCATATTTTTTAGCAAGTGCATTTTCGATAACATTCATGAACCACTCTCCTGCGATGATGCCGTGCTTTGCTTACTTTTTTTTTCTAAGTCATCGATCAGTTCGGTAAGTAATGATTGACCCCGAACGCCGGCGCTTACTGATTGAATTTCAATAAATGCTTCTTTGATAGCGCGCGGTAATGCCTCATTTTGCAATTGTAGTGCATGCAGTTCTTGCGATTGAAAAATTCTTTTTTGGCGGATTTTTTCTAGAGTATGCTCATATGATAGCTTTTTTTGTTCATATTCAACGTCACTGAGTGCATGCCATTGTGCTAATTTTTGCTCAATATTAATAATGGTTTGAGCCTGTTCTTCAAGAGCATGCGTGAGTGTTTTTTCCGTCTGAGCAAGTTCTTGCCTTTTTTCTTTAAGTTCTCGCACGTAAGTTTGCAACGATTGCATGCCCCCATAGAGCATAGGTAGGCCATACGAATATAAAAATCGTATTATTAGACTTGCGAGCAGAATAAAAAGCGTTAAGCGAAAGAGTATATCAAGCATCATGTGTATCTATACGCGGGACTTTTTGTATTAAAACTTCTTTGGCATCAGCGATGGCGAGTTCAAGTTCTTCCGGTTTTTTTTGATAGGATACTTCAAGATTAATTAACGGTTCTTCAAAGATGTCTGGTATATATGATGGAAAACGGTTCTTGAGCGCGTATAGCGCGTCATTTTTCTTTTTTGTTAAAACAAGGAGCTTTTCTTCTTGTTGTGCAAGATCAGAGAGCAGCTCCTGTTCATGAAGCTTGCGAGCATTAATTGCAGCAATAGCAGGCACCAAAATAACTTTTCGCAGTACATAGTAACAAATTACAAAGTTTGCTATCTGTATGAATAAGGTTATATTAAGCTCCATTTGCTGGCTCTATCGTGCTTACTAGGTAAAAAATATTAACAGAATAGCGACAACAAATGCATAAATGGCAGATGTTTCAGTGGCAGCGAGCGCTAAAATTAATGCTTTAAACATTACGCCGGCACTTTCAGGACGTTTGCCCAAAGCTTCGCAGGTTTTGCCACCAATAAAACCTTGACCGAGTGATGGTCCAAGCGCGCCGATACCCATGCATATTCCTGCACCAATATATGCTGCTGCTTTAGTCCAGTTTATTGTTTCGATTGGTCCAGCCATTAAGTTCCTTTCGATAGTGATGTGCTGCGTTTAAATTTATATTATGAATCAGCTCTCTGTTTGTCAAACATAATGCGGAGTTTAATGATTTTCACAGCGTTTTTCTGTATCTTGGTTCCCTGAAAGCTAAGGTGCCATTCTCCTATGGCCTCCAAGCCCAATCAATTCAAATAGAAAACATTTACCCTGTAAGCCTGAATATAGCGATAAAAACATTTAGGGGGCATTTGACGTTAAAACCTCATTTGTTAAGGTGGATATAGGCTTATTAGAAGTCTATAGGTATGAAAAACGGAATATTGTAATCACAATAATTAAATAAAGGATTACCGTTATGATAACAAAAAGACTTACAATAGTCGCAAGTTTGATCTTAGGATTGACCATATTGTCTCCGCTTAGCGCGACTCCTCCAGTAAAAACTGCTGCACCGGCAAAAAACGCGACGCCAGCTAAAAACACAGTGCCAGCAAAAAAAGGCTTAGCAAAATATGCAGATAAAGCGGCGCTTATTGCTGTTCTTGAAAAAGAGATCAATAATGTTAAATCAAAGTTGACCGCAGCAGAAAAGAAGATCTTGGAAGCTTTTAAGGATGGCCTCAAAGCAGCATCGCTGACTAAATTAACTTGTGTAAGTTACTTTGCGCGATTACAAACTGAAGGTAAAAAGTTCTTATTTAAGTTACTTGATAGTACAGACTTAAAAGCTGTTGTTGAACTTTGGCCTGATTTTGAAAAATTAATGAAAAGTGCTTAATGTACTGAAATTTAGATAATAATATTGAAGAAAAGGGACGATTAAAATCGTCCCTTTTCTTTTGTCTAAAATCTATTAAATATTATGTTGTGTAAGTCCTGGATGAGCGACTCAAGACTTATACCATAAAGCGCGCGGCAAGACTTTTATTTTATGCTTTGATACGTGAAATAAATGCATAAGATTGAAAAATAGGCCCAACACTGCATATCTTTATAAAACAGGTTTAGCAGGTTATAGCCATGCATTTCTTGCCACTTATTAGTGGGCTCACAATAATTAAATAAAAGGATTGCCGTTATGATAACAAAAAGACTTACCATAGTCGCAAGTTTGACCTTAGGATTGACCATATTGTCTACGCTTAGCGCGGCACTAAGGAATGTTGCTCCAGCAAAAACCACTGCATCTGCAAAAAACAGTGCAAAAAAGGGTTTAGCAAAATATGCAGATAAAACGGCCCTTATTGAAGTGCTTGAAAAAGAGATCAATAATGCCAAGTCAAAATTGAATGCAGTAGAAAAAAAGATCTTGCACGCTTTCAAAGACGGTATTAAGGCAGCATCCCTTACTAAATTAACGTGTCTGGGTTATTTTGCTCGATTACACACTGAAGGTAAAAACTTCTTATATCAGTTGGTTGATAGCACTGATTTAAAATTTATTGTTGGACTTTGGCCAGATTTTGAAAAGTTAATAAAAAGTAGTTAATGTATTGCATTAGCCGTAAATTTAAGAAGGGACGATAAAACCGTCCCTTTCTTTTTGTCTAAAATCTATTAAATGCTGTGTTGCATCTGACCTGGTTGCGCTACTGAATTAGTTTGAGTAGTGTTTTGATTATTAAGCTGTGCAATAAATTTGCGTACTGCTTCGATATGACGAACCTGTACTTCATAGTTTTGCTCAAACTCATCGTTGCAGGGCAGAATAAGCACCGGAATATCTCTGGTTGATCCCACCACATTATGTTTTTGCACCAACCATTCTTCATGACGCTTATGCAGCAGCGTGAGATATTCAAGACTTACGCCCACCTCTTCTGAGCGATTACGCTTCTGCATGCGTTCCATACAGGTGGCTGGATCGGTTTGTAGATAGATAAAACCATGCGGTTTTGTCGTATACGACTCAACCAGCCATGAAAACCATTCGGTATATATATGCCATTCAAGCCCGCTCATGACTCCCATTTCATAGCAATTTTGCGCAAAGCAGTAGCGATCGCAATATACTGAACGCTCTAACACTTGCGTACTATGTACGGAACGCTCTGCAAGGCTTTTGTTTTGTGCTTGAATACGGGAGATAAACGCATAGGATTGAAAGGTATATGCCCAGCGCTGCGTATCTTTATAAAACAGGTCCAGCAGGTTGTCTCCGTGCATTTCTTGCCACTTATCAGTTGGCTCATAGACAATATCAACGGGCAGTTTTTGCGACAGTATCTTTAAAAACGTCGATTTTCCTGCACCAATGTTGCCTTCTACGGTGAGGATTATGCGGGAAGAAGGTGCAGTTTCTTGCATGGGAGATTATCCTTTTAAAATAGGGTTAAATGCTAAATTATAGCTAATGTTTTAGTACGCTCTGGTTATAATAAAGCCCAATTTTTATAAAAAAATCAAGCTGTTTATACGTAAAAAAGGCTTGAAACTAGGGGGTAGATTGACTTTTTCGGTTAATCCGTATTAACTAAGACCATAGCTTTATGGTGGCATAACCGATTTTTTATGAGTATTAGTTGTCTTAGGAAATCAAGCGTACTACCATTTTGTATTCCGTGGTAGTGCTATAGATATACAATCAGGAATCTCCCAAAGTTACCTTATGAATATCAAAACTATTGTGAAATCTATTTACCAAGTATTGTTACGATCATTGTCAGTGTTAGTGATCGGATCATCATGTATTATTATTTCAGCGTATGCTGAACCAGAAATTGAAATCGATGAAAGTGCTATTGATACACACTTCTTCGATGATATCATGGGTGACGATGATGTAACAGAAGATTCATCATTCAATCAAGAAATTGATATGCGTGGTTTAATTGCGTGCGATGTTTTTGAAAAAATGTCTGGCAACGTTTCAGCAGTCAAAATGTTCTTTCCCGAATTTGTTTCTGATACGTTATGGAACAAAACCTACTATCCTCGTACCCGTGATGTACTGTATCTCCTTCCTCATGAGCGCATGTTAATGCCTAAAGAGGGTGGATTATTTATGTACTCATTTTTTGAAAAATCAAATAATGTAACGGTCCCATTAATTGATACATTATCACTCAATCTTAATATCGATTCAATTCGTGGCGTACTGTGCGATTTTATTAATAATGGGACTGATGTCGATAGTCTTATTCATCTACTGCCATTTTTTAAACAACTTACTACTGAAGAGCGCAAATCGGGCGCTATCTTTAATGTTGGTTTTACTTTTGGACAATTTACGGCGGGCGTGGATACATCGATCTTGCTGGTCGAGCGTAATCTTTTTGCAAGTCCCCGCATTGAAAACGAAATTCTTGATGCAATTGATCGCGTATTTCCCGATGCTGGTCAAAATTCTTCATTCGACACTACGCGTGAATTCGCGCGCATTCGTATTGGTTTAGGTGACACGCGGGTGCGCTTAGGCTACAACGCAGTTGATCGACGCGATTTCCGACTTGCTCTTGGCATTAACGGTATCTTCCCTACCGGATTGCGCGGGGTTGTGCTTGACGGTCGCTTTATGTCACCATCAGATATCGAAGCGAACAATCAATTTGATTTCTTAGTGAACCCACCACGTCGCATACTTATTAATCCGCGACTTGGTAATGATGGACATTTTGGCTTTGGTACCAATGTTGAGGCGTTCTTATCACTGTATGATCACAGTCTTGATGTGCGTGGTCGCGTAAGTTTTGACCATTTCTTTGGTGCGTATGAAAATCGTCTTATTATGTCTAAAAAAAGACTTACCCCAGAAGATGTAAAAAAAGATCTCACCTTGATCGATGAATTTTTTAGAGAATATATCACGCCACCAGTTTATCGGGCAAAAGTTAACCCTGGCGGCATTTTTATGGCAGTGCTTGGTCTTGATTATCATTTTGGTAAATGGACCTTTACGGGCGGTTATGATTTTTATTTGCAACAACGCGAAACATTTGGCACCATAAAAAATGGCATGACCGATTTGAGCGCAATGCGTCTTGAAGATGCGTTGCAAGGTAGTCTATGGCAGCAAAAAGGTACGGTTGCATTACGGTATGAAACTCGTGCAGATCGTAACAAAGTTAAATTTGGCATAGGCGGCGATTGGTCATTTCAAAGTCACAACATGGCTGACACCTGGACAGCATATATGATATTAGGTATTGATTTTTAACGACGTAATGAAGTATTAACTTATTAGGAGTTTTTATGAAATATGTAACATTTTGGCGTAGTTCATGTGCAACATTGTTATGTTTTGCTTCAATGTATCCAACTACCGAACAAACTACTACACCAAAACCTGCTCTGCAAAAAAGTGCTGATGCTCAAGCATTAGCAGCAACTATTGAACCTAAACTTATTAGTCATGCATACATGGCATCACTCGATGATCTTGTTGCGCCACTTGCGTTAAGTTATATTGATAGCGTGATTGAAGGTGCTCAAGTTGAAAAACAAAAACTTGCGATGTTTAAAAGCAAAATGCAACACCTGACCTCAAAGCAAGGCACATCCGCGAATATTAAAGTATTAGAAACACAGTTTCTCTCTATGGTAGTGCCTCTTCTTACCAAACGTATTAGAGGATTTTTGGGGCTCATGCATAATCATAAATGGATGGTAGAGCCGCTTGCAAAACTAAGTCTTACACAACATGGTCTGAAATATGATGCCACGTTTGTAAGCCGTTTCTTTTCTGGTAAATCAGAAATCGAAAATTTTTATGATCTTGAAATCAAATCAATTGCTGATCTAGAACAAGTAAGCAATGAGTTTCTTATGTTTGGTGGCGATCTTATGATTAGTTTCTCGCCAATTACGTTGCAAAAATATGCCGTTTGGAAACAAGAACAACATAAAGAGCAGCAGCATGGTCAGCCGGCAGTAAAAACTGCTGAGAGTACACCGGTAGTTCCCTCATAAACATTCGTGATAACAACGTGGACAACCTGTCTGATCCAGTCTTAGAAGAAATTCGTGGAACCCTCGATAAACTCGTATATAAGAGTGACGAGGGTTTCTCTGTTTTTGTTTTAAAAGTAAATGCAAAAGAATCGATTGTAGTACGTGGTGCAATGGCAGGATTGCATCAAGGGCAACAAGTGACGTTTAAAGGGATCTGGATCAACCATCCAAAGTTTGGTCGTCAGTTTGATATAAAGTCATGTACTGCTCAATTACCTTCAAGTGTTGAAGGTATTCGTAAATATCTAGCCTCAGGGCTTATCAAAGGTATTGGTCCTAAATATGCTCAGCGCCTCGTGGATCGTTTTGGTACACAAACCTTAGAAATTATCGATAAAAAACCGGAACTGCTTTATGGTGTTGATGGCATAGGCAAGCAGCGGGTGAACACCATTTGTGATGCATGGGTTGAGCAAAAAGAAATTTCAGGCATCATGGTTTTCTTGCAAGAAAAAGAAATTTCCACCGTATTTGCCGTAAAGATTTACAAAACCTATGGTGCAAGTGCCATTGAAAAAATCACCCAGAACCCTTATCGTTTAGCCGAAGATATCTGGGGGGTTGGTTTCAAAACTGCTGATAGCGTTGCACTCAAATTTGGTTTTGGTATCCATTCCAAAGAACGCGTGACTGCAGGCATCTTGTTTGTACTTTCAGATACTACCAACAATGGTAACCTTTATTTTTCACTTGATGACCTGCGTGCAAAAATTATAGAATTACTTGGTCTTTCTCAAGATGAAAACACACGTCTTGTCATTAAACAATCACTGCACGAGCTCTATGATGCGGCAAAAGTAATATTATTAACGCATGAAGATGTTCATTACCTCACGCTGCCGCAGTTTTATTTTTCTGAAAAAGGGATTGCAAAAAAAGTGCTGAGTTTATCAACTGGTGCTAAAAATCATACCATCGATCTTCAAGCAGTTTATCAAGAAATAAGCCTTGCAGACTCACGAGGTGTATGGCTGAATGAAGACCAGCAGCGTGGAATACTTGCAACGCTGCAACATAAAATTTCGATCATCACCGGTGGACCAGGTACCGGAAAGACGACACTGATTAAGCGATTGATTGATGTGCTGTCACGCAATTCATTGAGATTTCGCCTTGCTGCGCCGACGGGACGAGCGGCAAAACGCATGTTTGAAGGAACTGGCTGCAATGCTGAAACGTTGCATCGATTGCTTGAATTTAGCCCGATGGTCATGGGGTTTACTAAAAATGAACAAAATGCGCTTGATCTTGATTTTTTAATTATTGATGAAGCTTCTATGATCGATGTATTTCTTATGCATGCCCTGCTGCGAGCGCTGCCCGAACATGCACATCTTATTTTGATTGGTGATATTGATCAGCTGCCATCAGTAGGTGCGGGTAATGTGTTGCATGATCTGATTGCTTCAGAAAAAGTTGGCGTTACACGTCTTTCGCATATCTTTCGCCAAGCACAAGATAGTTTGATTATTGTAAACGCGCACAAAATTAATCACGGTGAGTTTCCCACATCAGTGCAAGAGGGTTCGAAAAATGATTTTAAATTTATCAAACAAACCGAACCAGAATCATTAGGTGGATTATTTGAAGGTATCTATAAAACTGAATTGAGTCGGCGTAATATTACCTGGCATGATGCTATTATACTCTCACCCATGAACCGGGGCACTGCGGGCACTATGCGGATAAATCAATTGCTTCAAGCGATGCTTAATCCGCCGCATGACGATGGGCGAGAAATCATGCGTTATGGTCAAATCTATCGCGTAGGCGATCGCGTGATGCAGATTCGCAATAACTATGACAAATTTGTGTTTAATGGTGATATGGGGTACATCAGTGATATTGATCGAGAAGATCAAATTACGCGCATACGTTTTGGTGAGCGTATTTTAGAATATGACTTTTCCGAACTTAATGAAATCAATCTTGCGTACGCAATTTCTATTCATAAGAGCCAAGGCTCTGAGTTTAAAGCCGTTATCGTACCAATCTTTATGCAGCATTTTGTGATGTTGCAACGGAATCTTTTATATACCGCAATCACGCGGGCAAAAGATTTTTGTATCTTTATTGGTGAAACCCGTGCAATTGCTATGGCGATTAAAAATAATAAAGGGGTCGTTCGCACTACCTTCTTGAAAGAGTTTTTAACGACCAGCTTAGAAGCTCGATAAATATCGTTCGTCCTGTCCGTCAAAATTTTATTCCCGTTCGTGCTGAGCCTGTCGAAGCATTCGAACGAGTTATCGCACGAGATTAATAATCGTATGGTACTTCTGCATGCCAAAATAAATTAACGCGCCAATACCAATTACTCCCAAAACAATTTTCGCTATCGCTTTTCCGGAATAATGGATATCAATAGTTTTCACCCGACCTAATATTGCTGGCTTGCTAAATGGCGGTTTTTTTGCTGCTAAATTTGCAAAAAAATTTTCCGTAAGTGGTCTGGGATCAAGTTCACCATAGCGTGCATTCCAACCGCTGATGATGCAATAGAGTGCACCAGCAAGAAATAATAAAAACCATAACGTAGATTTTATTACGAATGATGCTGCTTCAGGTTTAAGATGTAACCAGGTTCCAATCTGCTCCATAATGGCTACATTTTGTGTCAAGAAATAGATACCAACACCAAGCAGTGCAAACCCTAAAAACACTTTTACTTCTTCGAGCCAGGGGCCAGTTGGTGGCAATGTGCGAAGCATTGATGCCCACATGCCAACAAAAAAGAGTAATACTCCAAGACCAAGTGCAAATGAGAACAGCATAATAAATGCGAAGGGCGCACTCTCATTTTGTGCAGCAACTAAGAGTACTGCACCAAGTACGGGGCCCGTACACGGTGATGCGACCGCTCCCGCAATAAGTCCGGTAAGAAAACTATAAATAATTGATCCATGATGGGCAATCATATTATTTGCACGTAAGAAATGTGGTATATAAATTTCGTACCAACCAAACATTGCGCCGGCAAAGTAGGCAAAAAATAATGTCATGAGCACGATAAAAATCGGACTTGCCAGCCATGATCCAAATATAAAATGTGATGAGGCAATAACCAAGACCCCAAGTAGTCCGTATGCGGTAGCGGTGCCGAGTACAAATGCACTGGTAAGAAAAAAATTATAACGGCGGGAGCGCGTGCCTTGTGCATGCAAGATGCCTGCAGTAATAGGAATCATTGGATAGCCACAGGGGGTAAGACTGGTGAGAAATCCGGCAAGAAATGTAAACAGTACAATGAAAAACCATGAAGAATTGCCCATGATTCTTTTTTCAACGAAGACGCGTTGCGCTGCAGGCGAGAGACGTTTCTTGATAAAGTGAATGAGGCCGCGTGATTTTTTTTCTGTTTTCTCTTTTTTCTCAACTGGAGCACTCGGTGCTTCTTCCGAAATTGTTTCCGGTATATCTTTTGTATTTTCTGTTGCTACTACATTTGTATCAATTATTTCTTCAGACCATAGCATGCTGGTTATGCACGTCATTACGGTGAAAATAAAAAATAAACTAATTTTTTTGTGTATGTTCATTATTATGTATCCTCAATTATCGGGGATAAAGTTGTACATTGATCGTACTGCTATGCTATCTAGGTTCTTTTGAAAACAGAACAATTCTAAAAAAATTAAGTAAAAGCATATTCATATCATGCACCAGATCAACATTGTTGACATTCGATTAGATAACGCGATATATCTATGCACAACAATAAATGGTTAACGATTTAGTACAAATTCTTGTTTCTACGCGCCTAGATCATCTAAGGAGAGCAGCATGTTTTTCTCATCGCTTGATATCAAAAAAAAGATCATTATTAGTCTCACATTATTCATATCATTATCTCAATCGCTCTATTGTGCTGATCCCATGTTCAGTTTTAGTTCAGAAGTGATTTGGAAGGGTGGTACGGGATTGCAAAATCTAGTTGGCGTTGAAATGTCGGGCCCCGAGGTATTGCTTGTTGATCGTACACGCTATATGTATGGTATTTTGCGCGATCTTTCAATAGCAGTTTCATTTCCTGTTTTTCTTACGATTGATCGCACGGGGTGTCAACCTATAGGATTGTTTGATCCAACAACAGTCTCACTGAAACCAGTAAACATACCAACCTGTTTAAGAACTACGGCAGGCCTTGGCGATATGGATGTTTGGTTAAAATATCGTTTTTATCAAGACGTAAAAGTGGCTAAGCGTGTTGAAGGGTCGGTTGCAGGTGGGATTATTTTACCGACAAGCCGGATCAAAGGCGGTTTAACTATTGATGAACAATTATTGTTTGATGAAAATAACTTTCGTTCATTCACCTTTTTTCTCTATGGTATCTTTGGTTATAATTCACGAAAATATAGTGCTTATTGCACGGCCGGAATTACCGTGCCGACGCCGATGAAGCACCAGCGTGCTGGAAACTTTTATGAAGTTACGTTTGGCATTGGTAGACGTTTTGAACAAACACCTTTTAATGAACCGGATTTTGTTGCCTTTATAGAAGCGAACTTACAAATATTTGATAGATTTACGCTTAATGGCTGCACGATACGCAAAACCGGTGGGTTGATTTTCTTTCTCGGGCCGTCATTTTCGTGGACTAAAGAAAATTTCAGAATCCGTGGTGGCATTCAGGCACCATTTGGACAGTTCTTTCGCGCTGATTTTAAAAAGATCGATTATCGCGGTGCATTAGCATTCGAACT
>CAYPYR010000016.1:0-15665 GCA_964415095.1 uncultured Pseudomonadota bacterium
GTGGTAACGGTTTTTGGTCCGATACCTTTTATACCAGGATCAGTAATGGTAATATGCTCTTCAGGACCTATACCCTTTATGCCGGGATCATAAGAAATAGTAGTTTGCAATGGACCAGATGTTACTCGTGGGCCTTGATCATAATATGTAGGTACACTTGTTGTATAATACGTTGCACCAAATGCTGGTGACGCAAAAATAGCCGCTAAAGCTAATAACATGAGCTTTTTCATAATATACTCCTTTTTAATGAAATTATGGGCGTGAGTAGCCCACATTGATATTCGGCTTCCTTCTCTTATATTTAGTATATTTAATTTATATGCAAAATATCAATAAAAAGCCTTATTTTAGGGCATAATCCAGGTGTACGGTGGGGGCGGAAATAGGACAATATTTAAGGGTTACTTATTGCGGGAATTAACGGCGTTAAATAGATTGAATCTTGTCATTAGCGCAATATTTCTTGTTGATAGGAGCGACGGGAATATGCCGAATTGGCGGTACGCAATGCTGCCAATGCCACAAAGCCCTACAATCCGGATGACAAGAAAGCCGCACAGAGTATAAAAAGAATTAGTAATAAACGTGAGCAATACTACCCATGCGCATAATTCAACTGCGCGGATCATTAATAGCGGCAGAAGCTTTTCTTCCATCGTGTAATACTGCTGATAAACCGAACTCATGTGCTCAAAACTGTTAAGAATCAGAAAGAGTGCAAGCGGGGGCAATAAACTTGCCAAGCTGCCGGTGTTTTGATAATTGATCAACGTATACCATGAGAGTATGACAAAAAAACTACTATACATAATAATAGAGAAGCCAGTACGACTCATTAATGAGAATGCCTGCTGCTTGTACTCAACAGCATGAGATTTGATGTTTGCAAGTAGCGCGTTGCCCGAAAATCCGATCGTCGCATGCAAAATACCTTTTAGTCCATCCGCAATATAACTTGCGCATTTAAGAACGCCCGCAGATACAAATCCACCCCGAATCGCGAATAACGTTACCAATAAGTTTCCGGTAAACATCCCCTTGCTTGAGATTTCAAGTAGATAGCTTTGTATTCTAATGTGCCAAATACGTCGCCAAATACTATGTGGCATGACGCGAAACTCGTCCGATAATCTACCCTTATATACTACGAGAGACCATAAAAATGCACTTGTTGCCAGAACAGAAGTGCTTGCATACGGGATAAATACTGAGTTGCATGTGGGTAATTGCGCATGGAGTGCGTAGGGAATCCAAACCAACATGAGATAAAGTATCATAACCAAAAGATCAATAATCATCGTGATACGGTAATAGGCAACATTATAGAGCATCACGCGAAGCAGCATACGAATTCCCTCGCTCATTACTATGATCAAAATAATCGCAACAGGAATCTGAGCATGAACATGATGTGTTATAAAATAAGTATGCCATATGATGCCGACAATAGTGCCACCGGCAAAAAATATGAGCGCTTGCAGTCCAACAATATTAAGCAGAAACTTTTTAAACAAAGATTGTGATATCGTAAATTCATTGATAAATGAAGGAATTGCTCGGGTGATGCCAAGATCGAGCACTGCGATGCCTAAGTATATCGTTGAAAATAACGTGCCGATAACACCATATGTTTCGCCGGAAAGAATAGTATAAAGCATCATTTGATGACTTACCTTAAGGATCTCAAAAATAATGCTCACGGGTAATGTAGTTTGTATAGCGCGCTTAAAATGCAATGCTATGCGATGATATGAATGTTGTATCACATGATCCTTTAATCGTATTATCGCGCATCACGAATAATAACAATATCAAACAAAATGTTAATGTTAGTGTAAGCTAGATTGGATGCGAAATATTAATGCTACTGTTAGTATATCGCGCACCGGATATAAACGCAAAAAACCTACCCAAAACATGCGGAATCTTGTTTTGACTGTTTCCGATGTGATATCCTGCGCATCGTTAGACCGAACGAGATATGTTTTCGTTCTATTACCAAATTCGGTAGCAAAATTATTGACAAATAGACTCAAAGCGACTTGAATACCATAAAGAGGGGTTCCTACTATGTTTCAACCGTCCCAAAAGGTCGTATATCCTGGACATGGCGTTGCTCAAATTGAAGCTATTATTGAACGTGAGGTTGTCGGTATGACGGTATCATTCTTCAAATTACGTTTTTTATATAAAGATATGACGGTGCTTGTTCCGGTACAAAAAGATAATACCAGCATGCATATTAGACCGCTGAGCGCTCTGCAAGAAGTGGATCGCGCATTCGCTGAATTACATAAAACCCCCAAAAAATTAGAAAGCAGCGACTTTACGCCGAGTAGTTGGAATAAGCGCAATAAAGGATATCAACTAAAAATACAGCGCGGAGATCTTGTTGAGATTGCCGGAATTTATCGTGATCTAATGCATACCGGCCGCTATAAAGATCTTTCTTTTGGTGAGAAAAACTTACTTCAGTCCGCTGAGGAGCTACTGCTACAGGAGATTCATGTCGTTCGCGGCGAGGATCGTGAGAGCATCATGCAAGAGTTGCGTGCCCCGTTTAAGCAGTTAATTTACGCTGGCGTAATGACGATGACCAGCGGCAATCCGGTAATTGTATAAAGAATAACCCTGGCCAGATAGAACGTACTTTATTATACTATTCGTATGTTAAATACGTTTCGATGCCCATTTGAGCATCAATAATATTATTACCGGTATTCTTAGTATTATGAAAAAATTGCCGTTTGCGCTTATTATTACTGGGCCAACTGCCTCAGGTAAAACAGCTTTATCATATGAACTTGCATCCGCGTTGCCCATAGAAATTGTCAATGCGGATGTGGGACAGTTATATGCACCACTATCAATTGGTACTGCCAAACCGGATTTAAGTGCAACAACTATTCCACATCATTTATTTGATCTGTTAGGTACGCCAGAACAGATGAATGTTTTAACATGGCGCACTCGCGTAATCGATACGGTACTCGAAGTCACCCGTCGTGGGAATATACCCGTATTGGTCGGTGGTTCACTATTTTATATTAGATCGCTGTTTTTCCCGCCTCAAGAAGCCGATGCAATCACGCACATACCGGATAGTTACGATCAAAACAATAATGTCTCTGCGCGAGAACAATGGGAATTGCTGCTGAGTATAGACCCAGATCGTGCAGCAGTATTACACCCCAATGATCGCTATCGCGTTCAACGAGCACTTACTATTTGGTATACCACTGGTCAAAAACCATCAATCTATCAACCGATCTATTCACCACCATTTGAAAGCATGATTGTTTTTGTTGATCGCGCGCGCGATGTATTGCGTGAGCGAATATTTGATCGTACGCATCAGATGCTTGATCAAGGTTGGATCGAAGAAGCGGCAGCGCTTAAAGGAACTGCGTGGGAAGATTTTGTACGCTCAAAAAATTTTATTGGTTACACTGAAATTTTTAATTGGCTTGATAGCAAAGGCAGCAAAGAAGCGCTTATCGAACGCATTGCAACGTTGACGTGGCAGTATGCCAAACGACAACAAGTGTTTTGGAAAACGTTGCAGGCAGACTTGACAAAAAATAGAAATAGCTCACCATTGCAATGTACTGTAATCTCATCAGGATTACCGAATGAAGAAATAGTAAAAAACATACTCGATACCATAACTAAAGAAGGAAGAGCGTGATTTATACCTTTCGCAATGAAATGAAAAAATGGCGCAATATATTGTGGGTAGTATTGGTTACTTTTATACTGACTACCGTATTTAGTGGCCCATTTCTGCGTCACTCATCACCGCGAACAACAACTATTGGCCATATCGAGCCGTATAATATTCCCGTCTATGCTTATGAATTTCTTTATCAAGCGCGATCGATTGAGATGATGCGCGAGTATTATAAACAAATGCTCATGCGTAGCGGTCTTACCATGGATCTACTTATGGGGTTACCGGATTTTTCAAAACCGGTTGATGAGATGGCGATTAAGAATCTTGAAGAGCAAAAATTGATCGAATATGTTGCTAAGCAATTATCGATTATGCTTGATCCTACCTATTTCACTAAAGAATTAATTGCGTCACTTCATGAGAGTATTTTTGATGAAACTGGCCGTTTAGATGAATCTGCCTATAAAGATTTTATTGCCAATGCGTATGGTATATCATTACCTGTGTATGAAAGCATTAAGCAAGAAGATATAAAACGCAGCCTGGTTAAACAATTTGTTGATGCTGCCGTATATGTAACTACTGCTCAAGCGCGCGCATTGTATGAAAAAGAGCACGGCAAAAAACAATTTACTATCGTTACCATCCCGCAAGAATTTTTTATCGCGCAAGCAAAAGCAAAGCAAGTAAGTGATGCCGCACTTGTTGCCTTTTATACTGATCACCAAGAGCAGTATCGCGTGTCAGAAACACGTAAAGCGCAATATTGGACCATTCCGCAAGATCTTTATAAAGATTCTATAGATATTGATGATGATGCAATTGAGGCATACTACAATAAAAATGAACATTCTCTCTTCCGTATTGCTCCTCAAGTAAAGGTACGTACTATTGTGCGATTAGTTTCTAAGGACGCATCAGATGTGGTGCGCGCACAAGTTCGTTCAGAAATAGAAGCATTGCGCACCGAGATCATGGCGCAACCAGATTCTTTTGCCGTACGTGCCAAAAAGCAATCAGAAGATAAAGTTCACGCAAAAGATGGCGGATTAGTAGATTTCTTTGCTAAGGGAACTTATGATCCAGCATTTGAAGCGGCTGCTTTTTCACTCACGAAAGAACAACCGCTATCAGAAGTGATTGCAACTGAGCGTGGTTACGAAATTGTGCAGTTTGTAGAGCGCATCAATGCATCGAGCAAGCCATTATCATTGGTAAGAAATGATATCATTACTACACTCAGTTTGTTGCGCGCAAAACAAAACCTTGGCGCGGATCTTTCTGAACTAGCGCGCAAATCGCGAGCTGATGATGCCCTCATTAACGACTTCTTCAAAAAATTGAATGCCAAAGAAGCGACTACCGACTGGATTACCAAAACTGCCTCTAAAGGGTATGATATAGCCGGTAAAGTGGGTGAGAAGTTGTTCGATAAGGCTAAAAAGAAATTGAACTTTGGCTATTTTACCCATGAAAATAATTATGTGTTCTTTAAAGAGACCGATCGCAATGAAAGCAAGATACCACAGTTTGAGGCCATAAAAGATCAGGTTATGACTGATTATTATACCGATGAGTCCTTGCGCGCGATTAAAACCTTTGTTAAGCAATCCCGTTCCAATATTCTTGCCGGAACACAATCAATGGATGAGGTGGCGAAGCTGGTAAAGACAACCCCGCTCATCACTGAGAAGGTATCCCAAGGGGCGACTCTTAAAGATGTTTCTGAGGCAAAAAAACTACTGGAGCGCGCCTTTATGCTCAATGATACTCAGCATCAACTGCTTAAGATGCGCACCGATAATGGGTATTACCTGGTAACGTTGCTAGAGGCGACCCCCTTTGATGAGGCTGGTTTTCTCGCGGAGCAGGAAAAACTTAAAAATATTGATAATCAGTCGCAAAAAAAGCACTATTATCCGGCATTTGTTGCTTCTTTAGCTAGAAATGCTACAATTAAAACAAATAAAAACTATCAAGAAATACAGCATTTCTCAAAAAAATCGTATAGATGAGAGACCACGGTATGGCACAAAAAACAGCACCAGGTATGGGCAATAATGACCTTTCCAAGAAACAGCTCGCGTTAGAAGCGGCCTTTGCACAGATTGATAAACAATATGGCAAGGGATCGGTAATGACGTTGGGACAGAATCCACTTCAAGCGGTAGATGTCGTATCAACCGGCTCTATTGCGATTGATCAAGCGCTTGGCGTTGGTGGCTTCCCTCGTGGGCGCATTATTGAAATTTATGGACCAGAGGCTTCTGGAAAGACGACGTTTACGTTTCATGCTATTGCTCAATCACAGAGGAATGGTGGTGTTTGCGCATTTATCGATGCTGAGCATGCACTTGACCCTTCATATGCAGCGCGCATTGGTGTTAACATAAACGATCTTATCGTTTCTCAGCCAGATTTTGGTGAGCAAGCACTTGATATTGCTGAAATGCTTATTCGCTCAGGAGCTATCGATCTTTTAGTTATCGATTCTGTTGCAGCGTTAGTGCCAAAAGCAGAGCTTGATGGCGATATGGGAGATTCACATGTGGGCCTTCAAGCGCGACTTATGTCGCAGGCTTTGCGGAAGTTAACCCCTGTTGTGCATAAGTCAAAAACGGTACTCATCTTTATTAATCAGATTCGCCAAAAAATTGGTGGCATGGCATTCATGAACAATGAGACCACCTCTGGCGGAAATGCATTGAAATTTTATGCGTCAGTACGCCTTGATGTGCGCCGCATTGCGACCCTTAAAAAAGGGGATCGTGCGTTTGGCAACCGCGTATCAGTTAAAGTAGTAAAAAACAAAGTTGCGCCACCGTTTCGAAAAGTTGAAGTCGATATTATCTATGGAGAAGGTATTAGTAAAGAGCTTGACCTTCTTGATATGGCAATAGCATCAGGCATTGTGCAACAATCCGGTGCGTGGTTTGTGATGGGTAAAGAAAAATTAGGGCAAGGACGGGATAACTGCTTGCAGTTATTAAAGAATGATACGGCGCTTTATGATCGCCTGTATGCCACCGTCTTGCAAACACTCAAGAATAGTAGTCTACCTTGTGAAGGTACATCATCAGAAGAAGAAACAGGAATGAGTCGTGAGTAACGTAAAAAATAAACCAGTAGCGAATGAGGGATATTTTATTAATCAGCATATTCCTTATAAGACAATGCAAGTGATTGATCAAAATGGCCAAAACCTTGGTACAATTACTCGTAGCGAAGCATTATCGTTAGCACAAATTGCTGGACTTGATTTAGTTCAAGTCGGTGAGCGTGACGATATTGGAATAGCCAAAATTATGGATTTTGGTAAGTTTCTCTATGAAAAAAAGAAGCAAACTGGTAAAGCAAAGAAAACTCAAAAAGTTATTCAAATAAAAGAGATTAAGATGCGTCCTAAAATTGGTGTTGGTGATTACCAAACCAAAATGGACCAAGCAATAGATTTTTTGAAGGAAGGAAAGCGTGTTAAATTTACGCTCCAATTCCGTGGACGACAACCGGTTTCTATTCAAGAAGTAGGTATGAATTTTTTTGAGCGCATCAAAAATGATCTTACTGCGCAAAACATTGGTGCCTTGCTTGAAGAAAAAGAATTAAAAAGCAGTGGTTTGTGGTCCAAAATATTTTATCTTAAATAAGTATACGGTTATTTATAAGGAAATTTATGCCTAAAGTTAAAACACACAGTGCATCAAAAAAACGTTTTCGTAAGACTGGCACGGGTAAGATTAAACGTGCGCGTAGTTTTAGACGACATCATGCGTGGGCAAAATCTGCTAAGCAAGTTCGTCAGCTACGTAAGGGTACCTATGTTTCAAATGCCGATATTAAGGCTATTGAATGCTTAATGCCCTATTGATTTATTAGCATATTATTTAGAATTCAAAGGTATTTATTATGAGTAGAGTTAAACGCGGTATAGTTACCAAAAAACGTCATAAACGTTTATTAAAGAAAACTAAAGGCTATTGGGGCCAACGAAAAAATATATTTAAGCGTGCCAATGAAACCTACATGCGCGCATTAGCGTACGCATTTACCGGAAGAAAATTAAAAAAGCGCGATTTCCGTGCCCTTTTTATTTCTCGTATTGGCGCAGCATGCAAAGTGCATGGTACTTCGTACAGCACGTTTATGCATCGCTTGAAATTAAAAAATATTCAGCTCAATCGTAAAATGTTGAGCCAGCTTGCGATATATGAGCCAACTGCATTTAGCGCAATTATCAAAGCCGCCCAGCGCGGATAACGCGCCTATATTTTCGATTGTATCATACGCCGCATTATCTCAAATTATATAATGCGGCGTATGCATGAGAGTATGAAGCGATGAAATCTTTGTTGTACCAAACATTCTCTTCCCTTTTCTGCTCACATGTCATCTAGTCATATAAGACAGCGTGATTATTAATGATTTATAAATATAAGTGAATTTTTTGAAAGAAGAATGATAATGATGGACCTTATTCAATCAATGGTGGGGTACCTGATTGCAAGTGGAGCAGGTGTCATGATTGGCGCTGGCGTCTTTTATTTGAGCCTTCGCACTAAACGAGCGAAACTTGTGGCACTGCAATCTTCCGCCAAAACATTATTGTATGATGCAAAAAATGAAGCTGAGCGAATTCGCAAAGATGCGGTAATGAGAGGAAAAGACGAGCTCCATAAAAAGCGTACGGAATTTGAACTCGAAATAAAGCATCGACGTTCAGAAATTCAAATTTTGCAAGAAAAAATTAAAAAAAACAAAGAAGCACTTGAAGAGGCAGAATTGCTTTTTTCAAAATTGAAACGCGAGTATGAGCAAAAAGAACGCAATCTCACGAATCGGCTTGATCTACTTTGTAGCAATGAAGAAAAAGTAAATAAACTCTATTTAACCCTTACTGCTAAACTTGAAAGTCTTGCGAGTATTACTAAAGATGAAGCACGTCGCATGCTTTTTGAAACGCTTGAAAGCGAAGCAAAACTTGCAAGCCAAGTATGGATTAAAAAAATTGAAGACCAAGCGCGCGAAACAGCTAAAGAACGCTCTATTGATATCGTTCTCACTGCTATGCAGCGCTATCTTGCAGAGCAAGTAACGCTTCATGCTGCAAGTGTTGTTCATTTACCGAATGAAGATATTAAAGGTAAAATCATTGGTAAAGAAGGACGTAATATTCGTGCACTTGAAATGAGCACGGGTATGGAATTTATTATTGGTGATGCGCCAGAAATTATTACGATTTCCGGATTTAATCCGATACGTCGCGAAATTGCAAAACGCTCGCTTACCAAGTTAGTACAAGATGGACGTATCAATCCAACACGTATTGAAGAAGTGGTTGAGCAATGTGAAAAAGAGCTTGATGATGAAATACAATCGTACGGTAAACAAGCGGTTATAGAATTTGGATTACTCGATGTACATCCAGAAATTGTGACGTTAATCGGAAAATTATATTTCAGAACAAGTTATACGCAAAACGTATGGCTTCACTCAAAAGAAGTTGCTTATTTTGCAAGTTTAATTGCTGGCGAGTTGGGGCTTGATCCCAAAATTGCTGCTCGTTGTGGTCTTTTGCATGATATTGGTAAAGCGGTAACCGCAGAAATTGAAGGACCTCATGCTGCAGTTGGTGCCCAATTAGCTCGTCAATACGGTGAGAATCCGATTGTGGTAAATGCTATTGCGGCCCATCTTGAGGAAGTGCCCTACACCAGTATTTATGGTATTATTACCCATCTTGCTGATGCCGTTTCTGCATCTCGTCCTGGGGCGCGTCGTGAAACTTTAACTGCTTATATCAAACGTCTTGAGCAACTTGAAGAAATTGCTAAAGAGTTTGAAGGTGTAAAGAAGAGTTATGCGTTGCAAGCAGGTCGTGAAATTCGTGTCATTGTAGATGAAGCATCTATAGATGATGAACGCGCTGCATTAATAGCAAAAGAGATTGCACGTAGAATAGAATCTGAAATGAATTTTCCTGGTCAAATTAAAGTCAACGTAATTCGTGAAACACGAGTTATTGAGTATGCACGATAAATAAACGATAGGAGCGCACATCGTTATGGCAACCATTCGATGCATGTTTTTAGGAGATGTGGTAGGTAAAGCGGGCTGTGCAATGTTTCAAAAATGGGCAGGACGATTGCGCGCAGAATATCGCATCGATGCACTTATCGTCAATGGTGAAAATGCAAACGATATGGGACGTGGGATATCACCGCGGAACGTAACGTTTTTCAAACACAACGGTGCGCAAGTTATTACGACCGGAAATCATATTTGGAAACAAAAAGAGATTTATCCAATTCTGCAAGAGCGGGACGATCTATTGCGTCCCGCAAACTTTCCACCGGGTTGTCCTGGCAAAGGATATACCTTTATAGAAGTAAACGGTTATACGGTAGCAATCGTAAATCTTCAAGGCCGTGTATTTATGCAAGAAGATGTCGATTGTCCGTTTCGTGCTATTGACTCACTATTGCCATTTATCCGTAGCAAAACTAACATGATCTTTATTGATTTTCATGCAGAAACTACTTCGGAAAAACAAGGCTTGAGTTACTTCCTTGATGGTCGCGTTTCTGGGGTATATGGTACGCATACACATGCACAAACGGCGGATGAAAAAATATTACCGAATGGTACCAGTTACATTTCTGATCTTGGTTATGCCGGTGCATACTATTCTATGCTTGGCATGCGCCCACAAGAAATTGTTCATCGCTTTGTAACACAAATGCCGGCTCGATTTTCAGTAGCGCTTAATGGCCCCTTTGTTATGCATGGTATTTGGGTTGATGTTGATACGGTGACCGGTAAAACTATTGCGATTGAACGAATTAAAGTTATTGATGATGAGATTGCGCAATCATTGGAATAATATTCAATGTTATTTGCAAGGTTTTTAAGGCGAAGTTTTGCCTACTTTTTACTAGTATATAGTGTATTGCTGGTGATTATTGCAAGTGGCGATATTCTCGTACGTCTTGCAACATTACCAGCATTAGCATTCATTCCCTCATTAATTCTTTGCATGATTCCGCTTATTAGTCTTTTTGCTATCCCCTTAGCTGCCGGTATAAGCATATTTCTTGCGATCGGTGCCTTTTATGAAAAGCATGAATGGTTGCTTTTTAAATATCTGCTCAGCATGCAACGTATGATAACCTTTGCAGTTTTTATTTTTTCACTGAGTGTTTCTTTGTTATTCATACCACTTGTTTTCGAGTGGGCACCAACTTGTTATTGGCAGGGAAAACAAATGCTTGTGCATTTTGCAACCGATCATATCAATAAACTTTCAGTAAATACTTTTCACACCCCAATAAACGGCTCAATGCTTTTTTTTGATGGGAAGCATTATTTTACGCATGCGCAAGAAAAAACTGCGGGCACAAATTTTTCCGACATAGTATTTATGTTTCAAGATTACTCAAACACTTCATATTTGATTACCGCACCCGAAGGTTATTTAATCGGTGCATTGCTTACGCTACGTAATGGCATTATGCAACGTATTGCAGATACAACTTATCGGACACATTTTAAACAAGCATCATTTCACCTGGATCGACTTATTGAATCGAAGCCAGAGGCGAGTCAACCAGAGCGGGCACGTAAAAATCAAATGAAATATTTAACTACTTGTGAGCTGTATGCGCTCATTCCCGATAACAATGCAGCATTCATTGAATTCAATGCACGCATTGTTCGTGTACTTTGGGTATTCTGCTTGCCATTTTTTGCGATATTTGGTTTACGCCGATGGGGCATAATGGGTAGTAATAATATGGTGATTTGTATTGGAATAATAGGAATATTATTTTTGATTTCATATATTTCTATTACAGGATCATTTATAGTAGAACGTTTTCCCGGATATGCATGTGCAATACTTTATGGCACACTTTTTTTATCCCTTATATTTATGTATCTATTAGGCAATAAAAAAAAATCGTGATAACTTTTTAGCGCTCATAAAATATCGCTCCCCTGAAAACCGGCTCCAGATCGATGTTTTAAGCGCACAATCTCGACGTTGCGTTTTAACGAATGTTTTTGATGAGGGGAATAGTATAAGTCGGGGTGTTTTTAATGAAAAATTATTTTTTCATTAAAAAGTCAGAAAACATATTGTTTAATGGCACCATGTGTCATTTCAGTATGCTCAATATTAGGTATAATATGCGGTATATGTTCAAGAAACTCTGTACTAATAAAATCAAAGTGTCCAAACTTTTTGTTGCGACCTATTATCTGAATCTGCTGTAGATTATCATGATTGGGGAACACTCGTTTCGAAAAAAAAGAAGCGTGTGTGCCGTGCAGTAGTTGTACTAATGCATGCGTGAATTGAGGATCCCATGTTTGCATACCATCATCAAGAGAATGGAATGCATATATTTGCTTAAAAAATTGTGATGGTATATAGTGCACAGTCTGTTGTTGTACCGGACATCCAAGCAGTATAAGACGATCAATAGAAAAATTTTTATGCTGAATAGTTTGAGCATATTTTGCGCAATGCAATACAACATTACCACCATGACTATGGGTAATCAACGTGATCGATGCATCTTTTGGTAATTCTTGCAGGGAATAAAAAAGATCACGCCCGGCATTCCTGCGCGCATGTTCGGTAAATGATCCCGACCATTGATAATAATAAAAACAGTTATTATCCGTTTCTAACGAAGTAAATATTTGAGCTATCCGACCAGATGATTTTTGCTCTAACACATTCTTATCAAACAATCGCGAGAAGCATTGGCTAAACAACGTGCCATGAACAAATATTGTAATCGATTTTTTAGCAGGTTGTTGGTTATGAGTTTGATTGGACATAGATAAACTACTTGGTAATATCTGGGTCAAGCCACCTAATAATACTATAACATATACTAACAATCTTAAAACAATATTACGCATATGCATACTTAAATCCTTAAGCATTAATACATGCGGGATTTGAATAAACATTATAAGATGCTCCATGGGCATCACCGAGAACATCGACTCTACAATGCAACGCACTTTTGTATATATTTGCATCAAGCATATTAATAAGTTGTGGCAGATGTTGCAGAAAACCATTTCGCATAAAATGGATATGTTGTGGATTTACTGTATTTAATTTTATGCGCACTTGCACAAGATTTGGTGATGCAGGAAAAATGCGCTCTGAAAAAAAGGGAATTTCTTGCTGCGTAGTTTCTTTTAATTTTTGCGCGGTTTGATACATTCTCTGAGGATCAATTACTTGTACAAAGTCACTCGTCGAATAAAATGAATATACTCGCTTGAAGATTGGTTCTTGTGCAAGATGTGCCGTAACTTTTTGAACAGGACAGGCAAGCAACACAAGCTTATCAATAATCATAGTTGTATCATTATGTTTTTTTGCCATTTGGGCAAGCAACAGAGCTACATTGCAACCATGGCTATGTGAAATAATGCGTATTGGACCACATATGCCTAATTTTTTTATGGCTATATACAGTTCATGCGCCGCATCAAGTCGTGCATCGGGAGATAATTTTCCGGACCAGCCAAATAGATAGAAGGAATCCAGCGGAAATTCTGAAGGAGCATGTTTTGAGACCATATAAGGAACTCGACCTAAAACAATCTTGTTCCCTTGTATCTTAGCAGGTGTGAGACCGGCAGGACAGTCAAACCAGCGGACTAATGGACGAGCTAATGGAGGTAATGTACCGTGAACAAAAATAGTAACGGGTTGAGTAGCTTGTGCCTCAACTGCTGACCAAGTTTTGCAAAGAGTGGGGAAAAAAAACGTTCCCAAAGCCACTATTACCAGGGTAAATACCCATAATTTTATAATTCTAACTGTCATGTTGGCACCTGTATTTCACTTACACTATAGATACTAAAGAGCACTTATTTATTAATAGTGTATCAAAACTACGGTGTGGCAACAAATGGTTCGAGCGATTACTATTTCTGGCTTGCGCTTATTTCATCTTGAAATATGGCAATTAAGCTCTCCAGGGCATGCTCGAAGTTATCATTTACCAAATGATATTTAAATACGCGCCCGCCATGTTTATGCTCTTCTTCCATTTCCTCATGTGCAAGAGCTACACGTCGCTCGATATGTTGTGGGTTGCTTTCACCACGTTTCATGAGACGTTGACGCAAAATTTCGATGGACGGTGGCGTAATCCAAATAAGTACAGAATCAGGATATGCCTGATGGAGTGTTTTCGCACCAACTCGATCGGTAATAATGACGTATGATGCACCAAGGGCAAGATCGTCAACAATGGATTGAGGAGAGCCGTACGATTTACCATCATAACTTGTTGTTTCAAGAAAGAAACCATCTGCTTTCTTTTTTTCAAAGTCATCATGACTTAGAAAAAAATAATCAACGCCGGATACTTCTCCTGCGCGTGGATGACGAGTTGTATAGGTGATTATACGTTTTAGTGGCGTTTCTTTTTTGATGCGTTCAAGTGCATGGGTAACGAGTGACGTTTTACCAGCGCCAGATGGAGCTGCAATTACAAATAATTTTCCATGTTGTTTTTGATTCATAACAGTTGACCTCAGTTATAGTGACGTAATGAAAATAGTCTAAAGTAGTATTGCAAAATTTTTCTCAAGGTCCAAGAGATGCATAATTTTAACATTCAATTGCTATTTGGGAAGCGATTATTTTAAGCTACATTTATCGTAGAAAAATAAATAAAAATATACGAGCTCATAATGTTATTACACCATTTTTTACTTAAAAAACGTTACCAAGTATTTTTTGGTATTATATTAATGGCGATCATAACGTTCAAGATATCAGATTATTCAAAAATTGATGTTCATCAATATTACAAAAATCATAAACAGGTTCAGGAAGAGGACCGGTCAAATATACCCGCGATGCTTAAGGTCAATACAGAGGTTATTGATATTATGTGCAGTAATGAAAAAAAGGATGCGTATATTTTAACGCTGGATATTTCTTTTATTTATGATCCTAAAGTTATTTTAGATAAATTATGCGACGCTTTTATTTTCGAAGGCGCCACTCTTTTAAAGAGAGAAGTGGTAGAGGAGCGTGCACTTGATGCGCATAATAAATTATATCGCGTTCTTTATGTGATAAAATGTCAGACAATTAAATATGTTGTCGATCCAATCTTCAATCAATTCTATATATCGTTAATGTTTGTTAATGATCAATTAGCTCACAACATTACTATTATGCCAAAATTTATTATAAGTGATGAGATTAAAGTGCAGATGCGCGGTATGTGCAAAATAATCGATTGCCAGACGTTGGTTGAAGAAGCGCGTATTCCACTTGATTCTACTTTACCGCATATAACGCTTGAGCGCTCTACCATCCTCTTAACTATTTTTTTCGAAAAAGAACATACAAGAACTTACCTTGCTATTATTTTACTCTTTCTTCTTTTTTTCATGAGCTGCTTCTCACTAATTATTGGACAAAAAAATCATAATCGTATTGCGCGCACTATGGCTAATGGTGCACTCATTGCGCTTATTTCTTATCGTTATATAATTGGATCAATTTCAAAAGCATTTTGTATCAGTTTTTTTGCACAAGAATTGTATATTTTTATACTATGTGCCGCTTTTATTAATGTCATGTTTACGCACATTGCAAAATATCAACGTGGCAATAATGATTTGACGTATACTATACAATGTCAATGGTATTATCTCAGCTTAATATTAATGATGCTTTTGGTTTATGCGATTTAATACAAAATGTTTAAAATCTAGACGCGAATTATTACTAATTGATACTCTAAAATAACTTTATAAAAAATTGAATTTATTACTCGGTAATAGCAAAGCGAAGAGAGTTTAGTATGAATCAATGCTCTATAAAAAATAGTATATTGAACAGCTTATTATTCTTTTTCATATTCCCCACATCACTTTTAGGAAATTGCTGCCTTACCTATATCGATCCATCACAAGCTGTTACTGAAATCCCAAATGC
>CAYPYR010000016.1:15765-16898 GCA_964415095.1 uncultured Pseudomonadota bacterium
TATCTTGCCGTTGGAGGCACAGCCGAAACATTGAGCGGTATTAGCTCGCGACTCTACCGATTTAACCCGAATAATATAGCTCAAGCTTATGATGCTAACTTTCCTTTAACCCAAGTCTCAAGTGGTATTGCAGGATTCAGTACACAAATAAATAGAGTTGTCACAACAATGATCTGGTTGGAAATTAATAGCACAACTTATCTTATAGCCGGGGGTAATCAAACGGGAGCTGGTAATCGATTACGCTTATATCGCTTTAATTCGTACACCGAAGAACTTGAAGAAGTTGTAAATGGATTTAGTGCACAACCAACCATTGTGCAAGTTAATGATGTAAACTGGTTGCATTTTAATGGAGAAGATTATCTTGCGCTTGCAGAAAACGCTATTCCGGGTACTATTCCCGCATTACGTTTCTATCGTTTTAATGGTGCGCTCGAACAATTTGTTGAAATTACTGGCGCATTTGATGCACAGCCCGCTGGCAATATGCAGGCTCTTGAGTGGCTGGTTGTAGATGGTTGTGCGCCATATCTTTGCGTTACCGGTAATCCAAATGCCCTTGATCCACGCAATACCTTTCTTTATCAGTTTCATCCAGAAACATTAAGGTTTTCTACGGTAGCTTTCTTCCCTCAACCACGAACGAATGGTGAATTTACGTTATCCTTTAATATGATTCAAAATGTAATCTATCTCGCCCTTGGTGGTACTAACGATTCGAGTTATGGTAACGAAGTAAATCGACTTTACACCATTAATCTTATACAAAATCCGTATTCTAGTTGCTTTGCAGATTTACGTATTGCAAAAACGGTAAGTAATGCCAATCCAACAGAAGGTGATGTTATTAGTTTTACGGTTACCGTTACCAATAATGGTCCTGATAATGTACACAACGTGAATGTACAAGATTTCATACCTGCAGGACTTACGTTTGTATCAAGTGTTGCAACTCAGGGATCCTATAATAGCAGCACCGGATTATGGAATGTTGGTACTATGAATATCAATACGGTACAAACACTTACATTAGTAGTTACGGTAGATTATGGAACTGCGGGAAATAGTATTACTAATACCGCAACCGTCAGTGAAAATGATCCCTATGTATCTGATCCCTATAGCAATAA
>CAYPYR010000016.1:16998-18815 GCA_964415095.1 uncultured Pseudomonadota bacterium
GGAACCAGCATTACTAATACGGCAACCGTGAGTGAAAACGATGCATATGTATCTGATCCATATAGCAATAACAGTGCGAGTGTAACTATTACTATTCAAAACTTTATTACCAATAACAGTTTTCTGTTTTGGGCAATAGAAGGTTTAACTACAACAGGAACTTTTAACGTATCCTAGTGATCAGCGCAGGATACTTTTGCTCATTTAATATTTGAGGTATACTAACCTCATCAAACATTATGGTTACTTATGAGCAAACAAGTAGGAAACAACATGGAAAAACTTGCTGACATACAACAAAATTATGCCCAGTGGTATCTGGACGTTATCGCCGCAGCGGAACTAGCCGACCAAAGTCCCACACGTGGCTGCATGGTAATTCGTCCCTATGGTTATGCAATGTGGGAACATATCGTTTCCGTTATTGATGCAGAATTTAAAACCCTCGGCATTGAGAACGCGTACTTTCCGCTCTTGATACCAGAATCATTTCTTAAAAAAGAAGCAAAGCACGTTGAAGGCTTTTCTCCTGAACTAGCGGTAGTAACTCATGCTGGTGGTAAAGAACTTGAAGAGCCCTACGTCGTACGTCCAACATCTGAAACCATTATCTATGCAATGTTTGCAAAGTGGATCAAATCATGGCGCGACTTACCGCTCAAAATTAATCAATGGTCAAACGTCATTCGCTGGGAAATGCGCACGCGTCCATTTTTACGCACGGGCGAATTCTTATGGCAAGAAGGCCATACCGCACATGCTACTCATGAAGAAGCGCTCGAGATGGCGATTGCGATGCAAGATTTGTACGTAAAGTTTATTACCGATTATTTAGCAATACCGCTCGTTAAAGGTGAAAAAACACCAAAAGAACGTTTTGCTGGAGCAGAACATACCTTCACCTTTGAAGGATGCATGGGCGATGGTAAAGCATTGCAAATGGGCACATCTCACGTCCTGGCCTACAGTTTTGCTAAAGCATTTGATGTTGAATTTCAAGCACAAGATGGCTCGATCAAATCGCCGTATTGCACCAGTTGGGCAGTAACCACGCGATTAATCGGTGCCATGATCATGGTACATGGTGATCAACAAGGTATTATTGTGCCACCAAAAATTGCACCGATCCAAGTAGTCATTGTGCCTATCTTCAAAACAGAAGAAGAAAAAGCGCAGATTATGCTGGTCGTTAGCCAAATGGCCGCTGATCTTAAAGGTCGCAACATTCGCGTAAAAATAGATGATGATACGCAAAAGACACCGGGCGCAAAATTTTATTATTGGGAAGTCCGTGGTGTGCCAGTGCGTATTGAAATTGGAATGAAGGATCTTGCTGCGCAGCAGGCAGTACTAGTAAATAGAGTTGAGACGGAAAAAGCACTTAAAAAAACATTCTGCCCACTTTCAGAAATTGTTCCTAAAGCACAAGCATTGCTTGAAACTATTCAGTCACAATTATTTGAACGCGCTACCCAAAAATTAAAATCTTTTTGGCATCATGCCGATAAACTTACGATATTTGGTCCTGAGCTTGACGCAAATAATGGATTTTATCAGACGGGATGGTGCGGCAAGGTTGAATGTGAAGAGCAGCTCAAGGCATTCAAGGGAACCATTCGTTGTATATTGAAAGAAAATAAGCATGCATATTGTTTTGCCTGTGATGCCCCAAGTATTTCAGATATTGTTGCAGCAAAATCCTACTAACTAATTATTAAGGTGAGTAAGTATGAATAAAGCAACGTTATCGGACGTCGAATGTGTAACACAGTTTGAAACGTTTCTGCTTTGTGAGCGGCGGGTAACTAAAAATACTT
>CAYPYR010000017.1:0-1187 GCA_964415095.1 uncultured Pseudomonadota bacterium
CGAGAGAAGTAGCAGCATGAAAATCTTATATCTACTTTGTGCCACCATCATTGCAACCAATTCATACTTTTATGCAGGAACTGTTGTTCTTTTACGTGGAACTGCCTGTGCAGGCAAAACGAGTTTACTCAAAGCCCTAGAACAATCAAATTGGTACACCATAGAAGATGATCAATATTTTTATGACTCAATGCCAAAAGCGTGGAAAAATGGTTTTCCTAAAGAATTTGCGCTCATAGCAAACGTCATTGCACCTGAAAATATTTTGCAAGCCATTTTATGGGGAAATCCATTATTTAAAGAAAATGCCATTGATGATGAAAAAAGAGTTGCAATAGACGCCATAAAAAACATTCGTCGAGTTTCAGATTATCCAGAATTTAAAGAACGCTACTCAATCACTAAAGAGATAAAACCACGATATCATGATGAACTCAAAACAGCACTTGATGCGGATAAAAATATCATTATTGATTCTTGGTGGCAATCTCTAGCTGACTTTGAACAATATAAACAAGAAGGTCATAAGATCATTACTATTATTGCCTATTGTCCGCTTAAAGAAGCATTTAATCGCTTAGCTGCTCGCAATGCTCAAGCAAAAAAAGAACGCAATAATACCAACCGCCGCTATGTGCGACAACTTCTTTGTAGTTTTTATTATGATTTTAAGCCGGCATCATGGGAAGATAAGGTACTTGATACCATCACCCGAGATCAACTCGATGAAATTTTTGCAATTGGTGAAGATATGATTGCACAACATGAGAGTACTTTTAATAACTATGGTTTATTCTCGCGTTGTGAACTGAGCACAGAAGCATTTGAAGCATTAAAAGCAAATCTCATTGAAAAATTCGGATTTGATAAACAAGAAACCGTTAATATAACGTATTCAAGCCCATTTGATGCACTATTACGACTGGATCAAATGACACCAGAAGACGCCGCTGATATGTTAATTAATAATATTCTTCATGCGCACTTATAACTTTTAACAAGTTTATAAAACATGCTGTAGGAAACTATATAATGAAAAAACTATTATTAATCATCATTGCACTGGCTAACTTTTCTTATAGCATGATACTTTCTAATCAAATCATACCGCACAACAACCTGATGTTATGGTATCGCATGCCGGCAGCTGTGTGGAATGAAGCATTGCCCGTCGGCAATGGCCGTCT
>CAYPYR010000017.1:1287-8153 GCA_964415095.1 uncultured Pseudomonadota bacterium
CGTGAAGTTTTTTCAACTGCTATTCATAATTGTATAGTAATTCGTTTAACTGCTGACAAACCAGGTAGCCTTTCATTTGATGCAGAACTTTCACGTCCTGAATGTGCAGATATCACGTTTGATGATCGCGATCTTGTCATGAGCGGAACACTCAACAATGGTAAAGGGGTTTCCTATGCTGCTCGCATGCACATACTGACATCTGATGGCAACGTGTCACATAATATTCAAGATAATAAGATAATGGTACTTGATGCAACGTCAGTAACTATCTTGATTGCAGCGGGTACCAATTTTAAAGATAATAATTATCATGAAACCGTGCGCACTACTATTGATGCCGCTGCTCGCACTTCATACAATACGTTAAAAGAGCAACATATTACAGATTATCACCGATTATTTAAACGTGCGTCATTGAATTTGGGCACATCTGATAAGTCACTGCGCGCATTGCCAACTGATGAACGGCTTCAGTGCGTAAACTATAGAACACATGATCCCGAACTCATGAATTTATATTTCCAGTTTGGTCGATATTTACTCATTAGCAGTTCACGCCCGGGCACATTACCTGCAAACCTACAAGGCATTTGGGCTGACACGATCAAAACGCCCTGGAGCGGTGATTATCATGTGAATATTAATTTACAGATGAATTACTGGCCTGCAGAGATTACTAACTTAGCTGAATGTCATGAGCCATTATTTGATTTTATTGCAACATTACAAGAACCAGGAACGAAAACTGCACGCATCCATTACGGCGCACAGGGATGGATGATGCATTGGGTAACTAATGTATGGGGTTATACTTCAGCGGGAACGAGCATCCGCTGGGGATTCTTTATGGGTTCATCCGGCTGGCTTTGTCGACATCTATGGGACCATTATCTGTTTACTCAAGATGCTGAATTTTTAGCCCGCGTTTACCCAATCATGAAAGAGGCAGCACTTTTTTATACTGATTATCTTGTTGAAGAACCAAAAAATAATTTTCTCGTTTCAAGCCCATCATGCTCACCAGAAAATGCATTTGCCAAAGGATGGCAGATGACTACTATTTCTGCTGGTGCTGCTATTGATCAACAAATTATTTGGGATTTGTTTACGAACACTATTGCTGCTGCAGAAGTTTTAGCTATAGATACTGATTTTAAAAAAGAGCTTATTGATAAACGAGCGCGACTTGCACCACCGCAAATAAATGATCGTGGTTTTTTGCAAGAATGGCTTGAAGATTTTGATGAACTTGAACCGGGACATCGACATATTTCCCACCTCTGGGCCATACATCCTGGTGAACAAATTAATATACGTAGTACACCTGAACTTGCGGATGCAGCACTAAAATCACTTGAACGCCGCTTAAAACATGGCGGCGGTCATACCGGCTGGAGCCAAGCCTGGATTATTAATCTTTGGGCTCGATTTGGTAATGGCGAAAAAGCATATCGTGCGCTACAAACACTCTTAAAAAAATCAACACTACCTAATTTATTTGATAATCACCCACCATTCCAAATAGATGGTAATTTTGGTGGCTGTGCTGGTATTGCTGAAATGTTATTACAAAGTCATGCACAAGAAATTGTGCTGCTACCTGCATTACCTGATGCATGGGCAAGTGGATCATGTACTGGCCTTTGCGCACGCGGTGGCGTTGAAGTTGATTGTGAGTGGCAGGATAAGCAGGTTACAAAATTGGTACTACGAGCAAAGAAATCGGGTAGCTATTCTTTACGATTACCTGAAAAGTTCGATTCTTCGCATTGTTTTGAAGTCACTCTTACTGCTGGGATAGAGCACATAATAACATTTTAAAAGAGTTCGCTAATTTTTTCGCCGTATACTTTCTTGATAGATCCATCGCGCAAGCCGATCTATATATTGTGTCATGGTATGTGTGCACAATGATTGATCCCCTACCGTTTCTATAGTAATGTTTGCCGGCAGATATGATAGAAAAACAGAATCCTGATATCCTAAATAGGGTTGATTAGAAATTACCAAATAAGTACCCGGTACTGGTTGATGGGCCAAAAAGTCCATAACATTGTTATACGTTGTAGGTCGTTTACCAGTAATAGGATCCATTGTGGAAACAATAGTAACAAGCGGAATGTCACATAACTCTTTTGGTAACTGCACTTGCTCAAATACCATACAAATCATCTCTGCTTCATTAGTAGGAAAAGAGGACCATGCTTGCCATTCTTTTTTTAATGGTAAATCAGGATGTTGATAATTAAATAGATCTTCTGCCGAATAGCGCCCTTGATCCAAAGGATGCTCTCCGGTCATTACAGTAATATTTTTAAATCTACAACCTTGCTGCCATAACTTTACTAGATATGCTAAGCGCTGGCGCACCGACCATACATTTCCCCCAGGGAAAATCACTCCCTCATAAAACTTCTTTTCGGGAAGCACTGATTCAAAGAAACCTAATTTGGTAAGCAATGGAGTTAGAACTTCAGAATCGTAAGCAGGATTTTCTGTCATTTGCCAACCTTCTTTGCCCGTTACTAAAAAATGCTTTTGCGTTGCTTGAACTATCGATTCTAATGTTCCTTCATGCGAAATAGTTAATACTTCTAAGAGTTCAATTAAGCTTTTACTCGGTACATTATCATTATCAAATAAACGATCTTGCAAGCCTGCATGTATAGCATTTAATGTTATGAGCAATAAGAGATAGAAAATTTGTCTTAAGAAAATCATGACTATCCTTACCAAATAAAAATTTCTGACCAGAATCTATTTATTTTAACCATAGCATTGATATCTCAAATAATATTACTTTATTTATATAAGCCCTAATTTTAGGAGGTCATATGTATATGGATAAGATTTTTAATATTATTATATTTTTTATTGGCTTTACCAATACCATATTCCCGCGTGAAACCTCACTGCATCGGGCAATAAAATCTGAGAAGTGGAAAAAAGCGAGAAATATATTAAGCACTAAATTTTTGGAAACTACATTAAATGGAAAAAATATCTATAAATTTATGTTGCTCAACTACTATAGAAAGAATTGGACACAAACAAACAATAAAAATCCTGAAGTAACCGCTATGCAAAAATATGAAGCATATTTAGCACAATTAGAAGAAATTCGCGAAAAACTAAGGATATCCTCAAAACGGTTGTATCAATATTTAGATACTGCTGAATCTATGGTAACTTTAATAGACCTAATTTCTAATAATAACAGAATCGAATCTTCACTCAAAATAAGCATTTTAACCTCTATAGCTAATGTAAAAGAATTCAAAAATGCTCATCATGCGCTACTTAAAAATTTTATTTTTAACGAATATGAGCGCGCTACTAGTAATTTTGTTGAATGGCAACATTTAAAAGAAGCTTATTTTGTTAATAGAATCCGAAATCATAATGATCGTACTTTTGAACATATAAGAACATCAGCATATTTTACCGAAATGATTCTGGAAAATATCTATTACTCTCTAAAATTTTATACAATCTTTAATTACTTAGGCAATAATGAACTAGTCGCTTACTTAAATCAAAAAGATTCCGATCATAAGAATGTCATTCATACTTGTGTAGAAAAAAATGAAAATACGCTTTTATTGTTGTTATTACTAGTAGATGCTAATTGTAATGTTGCCGACAATAATCAGAAGATTCCGTTTATTTATGCCTTGGAAAACTATTCTACTTCTAAAGAAGAAGCAAAAGATGTTGCACTAGCACAAGAAAGAACAATTTATGTTCTTGCAGAATTTACTAAATTTGATGATGATGCTTACAATAAAAGATTGTGTACACTTATTAATCAACATCGCTTTAAAGAAAACATTTTAACTCTCTTAACAGCTGTTGCTGAACAGTTACCTATTAGTGCACCATAATATTTAATTACTTGCTCTGCAGCATCTTTGCAAGATACTTACCGGTATGACTTTCAGGATTGCGCGCAATTTGTTCCGGTGTACCAGTCGCAACAATCATGCCACCGCCATCGCCACCTTCAGGACCAAGATCAATAATATAATCACTGTTCTTGATCACATCTAAGTTGTGTTCGATGACGACAACACTAGCGCCTTTATCAACCAATCGATTCACTACACCCAATAACTTATTAACGTCATCAAAATGCAGACCGGTTGTTGGTTCATCAAGGATATACAACGTGCGCTCATGTGAAACTTTTGAAAGCTCGCGACTTAACTTTATCCGCTGTGCTTCACCGCCAGAGAACGTTGTGGCACTTTGACCAAGTTCAATATACCCAAGTCCTACATCATAGAGTGTTTGTAACTTACGACGAATTGGTGGCACTGAATCAAAGAACGAAAGACCTTCTTCGATATTCATGCTCAGCACTTGAGCAATGTTGTGCCCTTTATAAAGCACTTGCAGCGTCTCTTCGTTATAGCGCTGACCTTTGCACTGATCACACTTTACGTACACATCAGGCAGAAAGTTCATTTCTATTTTAATGGTACCATCACCTTGACAGACTTCACAACGACCGCCAGAAACGTTAAATGAAAAGCGCCCTTCTTTATAACCACGGATCTTTGCGTCTTTGGTACTTGCAAACAGTTTACGCACATAATCAAATAATTTCGTATAGGTTGCCGGGTTACTACGTGGCGTACGACCAATTGGTGATTGATCGATAACAATTAAGTTTTTAATAGTATGAATAATATCATCATGCTTACCCGCACGCTCAGTAGAACCATAGAGTTCATACGAAAGCTGCTTAGCAAGAATTTCATTGATAAGGGTCGATTTACCCGAACCAGAAACACCGGTGACACAGGTTAAAACGCCGGTAGGAATATTAACACTAATATTTTTAAGATTGTTCTCGCGCGCACCTTTGATCTCTATAAGACCTTTTGCTTGGCGAGATATAATGCGGTCACCAATAACAATAGCACCGCGCAAATATTTACCGGTTAAACTTGCGTCATTAGCAATCACTTCTGCCGGTGTACCTGCAGCAACTACTTGCCCACCATGCACGCCTGCACCTGGTCCAATATCAACTACATAGTCCGCTTCTTGAATAGTTTCTTCGTCATGTTCTACGACGATAACGGTATTACCTAAATCACGAAGTCGTTTAAGTGTGGTAATTAATTTTTGATTGTCTCGTTGATGCAGCCCAATAGATGGCTCATCAAGCACGTACATAACACCCATTAAGTTTGAACCAATTTGCGTAGCAAGTCGTATACGTTGCGCCTCACCACCTGAGAGTGTTTCCATATTACGTCCAAGACTTAGATAGCCAAGACCAACGTTCTCAAGAAAGAATAGACGTGTTTTAATCTCTTTTAAAATTTGTTCGGCAATTATAGATTCAGTCGGTGTGAGCACGAGACTATCAAAAAAAGAAATAGCTTTAGCTATAGCAAGTTCGGTAACTTCAATAATGTTGTAGTCGCCTACTAACACCGCCAGCGCTTCCGCTTTTAATCGACGGCCATCACATGAGTTACATGGATGACTACGCATGAACTGCTCCATCTCTTTTTTGCGATAGTCACTTTCCGTTTGTGCATACAAACGCTCGAGCATCGGAATTACACCTTCATAGTCAGCACAGATACGATGTGTATGTTTTGCCATTTCTGCAGCTACCAGTTTATCTTCGGTACCATGCAATACTGAGCGTTTTTGCATTTCAGTTAATTTTTTATATGGATCGAAAATGCTAAAACCAAAGCAGCGCGCAAGTTCACCAAGTTGATGCACACGAAAGCCTTCAATACGTTTACTAAATGCAGCAATTGCACCATCCACCATAGAAAGACTCTCATCGGGAACGATTAAATCTTCATCAAACATAAAGCGCACACCTAGACCAGAACATTCATTACACGCACCCATGGGTGAGTTGAATGAAAAGTTGCGCGGCTCAAGATCTTCTAAGAATATATCGCAATGCGTACATGACGCGTGACTGGTGTAGAGCTTTTCATTAGATGCTGGTTGTCCCTTTTTTGCTTTTTTAGCAGCAATATCAGGCGTTTTGACCAGCACATAACCCTTGGTCAAGTTAAGCGCAGTTTGGATAGTATCAGCAACATGGTGCCGATCTTGTACTACAAATTCATCAATTAAAACGTTGATATCATGCTTTTTTTGTTTATCAAGCGTAATGCTTTCATCAGTGAATAATAGTTCACCATTAACGTACACTTGTGAAAAACCATCTTTGTGTAAATCTTCAAATAACTTTTGATAGGTGCCCTTTTTTTGACGGACAACAGGCGCTAAGATGGTAATTTTTTCTCCCACGAGGCGCATGATGCTATCAATAATCATTTCAGGAGTTTGGGGCTGCACTGAGGCTTTACATTTTGGACAGTGTGCTCTACCAACGCGTGCAAATAACAGACGCAGGTAATCATAAATTTCGGTAGTAGTACCAACCGTACTGCGTGGATTGCGCGAGGTTGATTTTTGTTCAATGGAGATAGCTGGACTCAACCCATCAATAGAATCTACATCTGGTTTATCCATGATGCCTAAAAATTGACGTGCATAACTTGAAAGACTTTCTACATAACGACGCTGCCCCTCTGCATAGAGGGTATCAAATGCAAGGGTACTCTTCCCCGAGCCAGAAACACCAGTAATAACCACCAGTTTGTTGCGTGGCAAGGTAAGATCGATATTTTTAAGATTATGCTGACGGGCACCTTTGATAACAATAGAATCCATAACATCCCCATTTCTTTAGATATATTTGCTATTAGTTATATAATACCAGAAACATAAAATTGTAAAAGTGCCCCACCTACCACTCTCTGGATCATCGTGCAGTTTACCCTGCCCCTCCAGCGTAGGCTATCTTAAACCGTTCG
>CAYPYR010000017.1:8253-18255 GCA_964415095.1 uncultured Pseudomonadota bacterium
TACGAATGGATCAAAAAGAAATCCCCGCCTGTTCAAACTGCTCACAAACAGACGGGGATTATAAAAAAAGTATGATAAATATAGTTATTTCATTAACGCATCTCTAAAAAACTCAAGCTCTTCAAGCACTTTACCAGCACCGCGAACTACTCCTAAAAGTGGATCATGAGCTATGGTTACCTTCAAACCGGTTATCTTAGAGATTAGTTGATCAAGATTCTTTAAC
Organism: uncultured Pseudomonadota bacterium; assembly: GCA_964415095.1. GTDB lineage: Bacteria > Babelota > Babeliae > Babelales > UBA12411 > CAYPYR01. The sequence goes on from CAYPYR010000017.1 coordinate 8,480, forward strand.
TGAGATCCGCCACCTGACATGGTAATACCTTGGTCAACCAAGTCGGAAGAAAGCTCTGGTGGCGCATTTTCTAATGCTGAGCGCACCGCATCTAATATTACTGATATTGGCTCAGTAAGTGACTCAAAAACTTCTGCATCAGAAAGCGTTATGGTCTTTGGCACACCAGTTACCAAATCGCGACCCTTTACTTCCATTTTTTGTGATACATCATTAAGCATCGCCGTACCGATATTGATCTTAATAATTTCAGCAGTACGTTCGCCAATCAAAAGATTGTATTTACGTTTGACGTATTGCACAATTGCCTGATCCATCTCATCACCACCGACGCGCACTGACTTACAAAAGACAACGTCTTTGAGCGAAATAATTGCAACTTCAGTCGTACCACCGCCGATATCAACAATCATGTTTCCCGTAGGTTCTTCTACCGGAAGTCCGGCACCGATAGCGGCTGCCATTGGTTCCATTATGGTGTAGACTTCGCGTGCTCCTGCTTGACGTGCTGAATCTTCTACTGCGCGACGCTCTACTTGCGTGATACCGGAAGGCACACCAATGATCATGCGTGGCCGCACAAGCGTACGTCTATTATTGTGCACTTCACGAATAAAATAGCGTAGCATGCTTTCAGTGAGTTCATAATTTGCTATAACACCATCACGCATAGGTCGACAGGCAATAATACTTTCCGGAGTTTTACCAAGCATTTCTTTTGCTTTATGTCCGGCTGCAAGTACGTTATTGGTACCTACTTTTACCGCTACTACGGATGGTTGATCGAGAACGATTCCTTTATTTCTGACATAAATTACGGTATTCGCTGTTCCCAAATCTATCGCAAGATCATTCGAGAAAAGTCCAAATATTTTTGAGGCTGGCCAAAATTTCATGATAAATCCTATCCGCTAAAGTCATACGTTCTGCCTATAGTGCGCAGCATGGTATGCTCATTAAAAGTGCAATTCTACGCCAATGGTAAATTGGTTTGTCTCACTTGAATGTTTACTCATCCAATCAATGGGATAATCATACAATGCATAGAAGGTTGGTTGCAATGGCCAATGTTTCAAGGCATCAATAGAGTCGTATGTTACCTTAAAAGTAAAATAGCTTGCCGCCCATGATGAGCACCGCTCCATACCCACGAGGCAGCTTGGAACTTTTTCAATGTCACAGGTTGGTCGCTCATCAGTAAAATGATCTTTTTGATGGAAAAGGTAGGTGTAACGAGCTTCAAGATAAAACCCATCAACCATGTTTTCTAAAATAACGTATGGTGATATTTTAAGCGTTACGCCAGGATTTGAACGCAATGGCCCGATGAGTGCCGAGAATATTTGCGGCTCAGCGCATACCGGAATGCGATCACAACTAGTCTTTGGAAAATATTTTGCGAAACCTAAGATACAACCAAGATGCAGATTTTGACGTAATTCAAAATCAATTGTTGTATCGCCATAAAGCCCCCAGTGGCCATTGCCACCAAAAGGTACGGATGCTGGATTATTAATATCTCGTTTTTTACTGGTCGGTAGCAAGAAACCAAATCGCAGTACAGAAGTGATCGAGCGCATTAATAATTTATGATCACAGGAACCCTGCCAACGTAGATACAGATCTAAATCGCTTGTTCCCCATGCTGACCAGTCTGCACCACATAAACCAATCATGCCTTGCACGTTTCTACGCACATCATCCAACACATCGATGGCTGATTGAGAAGCTTGTTGTAATTGCGGATCAGAACTTTGTCGATCAAGACAAAAAGTAATTTCGGAACTTGCGTGCATTATTGGTAAGAAGAAACCACATGAAAAATTTTGGAAATAAAGATTTTGATCATATTGTAGTGTAAAACCCCATGAACGGATCTTACCTTGCATTGAGTATACTATGGGACGATTTATCAGTGATGCAAGTCCAAATTTATTTTTTAATGGATTTTCAAAACATTCATCACAAAAAGCACGTACTTTTTCTAAACTTTGAATTATGTTGCACAGGTCGTATCTCCCCCACAACTCTGGCAACCCCATTTTACTATCTCCATCACGACGCGCACAAGATGCACTCGTAAAGAAAGCTGCAATATTACTTTTACCAACTTTGGAAATTGCATCAATATCGGGCCATTCTAAAAACGGAAAGTAGCGATTGCTATTGTGCATCGCGTTAAGCGACACGAAGAAATTAGCTAGGAGAATACCGACAATGATAGATAAATTTATTTTTTTGTGCATACTATATCCGCGGCTATTCTGAAATAACAATCTGGCAGAATTACGATTCTGAGCTTACTTTAAATATGATTTTCGTCAAGACAGAAGGAGTGAGTATTGCAATGAGGCAAAAATTCGTTTATGTAGCAAATTGGAAAATGAACAGTACGCTCAATAGTTCTTTAACATGGGTTGCCCAAAATCTTGATGAATTAATTGCGATAAGTAATGACGCGCAATTAATAATTTGTCCCAGTGATGTTGCACTCTACCCACTCGATCAGTTTCTAACGTCAACAAATATTAAACTCGGTGCACAAAATTGTTCTTCGCATCTTGCAGGAAGTTTTACTGGCGAAACAAGCGCAGTAAGTCTTAAAGAAGCTGGGTGTTCATTTTGTATCATTGGTCATGCAGAGCAGCGAAAGTATCATCAAGAAACTGACAGCGGCATAGCAAAAAAATTTCTTCATCTGGTAGAAAATAATATATCTCCGATTGTTTGTATTGGTGAAACGCAGGATGAATATCAAGAAAAAAATACGTTACTTATTCTTGAACAACAACTTAAAAAAATTGTTGCCGCCTGCAGCGAGATTTTTCAAACGCTGAGCAATCCAATCTACATCGCCTACGAACCAGTATGGGCAATAGGCACGGGCAATATTCCCACAAAAGACCATTTAGAAGTAGTACTTTCCTGGGTCAGCCAATTCATGAGGGCTAACGCACCGGCGATTCAATGGAAGTTATTGTATGGCGGTAGTACCAATGCCACCAATATCGATTATTTTAAGAATATCGATCTTATAGATGGCTTTCTAATAGGCGCTGCAAGCGTTAATTTTCAGGAATTAAAAAAAATGATATACTCAGGATCGCAGTTTTAGATATATAGTATTATTATAACATGATCACTGGCTTGATCGTATTATTCTCATAACGCTTGGAGAGCACGCATGCTTACAGCTATTTTAATGTTCTTATTAATTGTCTTAAGTCTTTTTTTGGGACTGTTTATTCTTATCCAGCAAGGTAAAGGCGATATGGGTCTTGGCGGCTTGGGTGGCGGCAGTCAAACATTGTTTGGTGGCTCGGGCGGACAAGATTTCTTTCAAAAATCAACATGGGTGATGGGTCTTATTTTTATGGCAATCTGCCTAGTTCTTACTGTGTGGAAAGATAGCGAAAGTCATCTTAAAGGGTACCAAAAGCCTCAACCAGTTAGTGTAGCAAAAGAAATAACAGCACCAGTTACTACTGAAACAGCACCACAAGCACCAACAGAAACATCGCAGGCTTCATAAAATCCAGCATCAATATAAGTATATGCTGGCATGAGGGTATGATGATCATTAAGTGGATTGATACCGTTGGTAATGCAGCCCTTGCGCTCAGCGAGGGTTTGGGTAATATGGCAACTTTCCTTGCAAAAAGTATTATTACTTTTTTTACTACACGCCTTAAATTACATCTTACTTTTGAACATATGCTCAATATTGGCGTAAATTCCTCGAGCGTGATCTTTCTGACGGGAAGTGCCGTGGGAAGCGTGCTTGCCTATCAATCTTATATTGGTCTGCATCGTTTTCGCGGTGAGCAATTTATTGGTCCGGTATTATTTCTTGCTATGGTTCGTGAATTCGGTCCGGTACTTACGGGATTGATGGTGACCGGACGGGCAGGTTCTGCCATAACTGCCGAAATCGGCACCATGCGCATTAGTGAACAGATCGATGCGCTGCAAACGGTGTGCATCAATGTGCAGCAATATTTAATTGTTCCGCGCATTGTTGCGACCACGTTTATTGTACCCTTTCTTTCATTATTCGGCTCACTATGCGGCATTGTTGCTGGTTATGTGATTTCAGTACATATGCTCGGTGTAAACGCCGAAATGTTTATGCGTACCATACGTGAAAATGCTGAATTATTTGATATCACCAGTGGTCTTTATAAAGCAATTGTTTTTGGATGGCTTCTCTCATGGATTGCATGTTATAAGGGTTATACTACTGAAGGTGGCGCACGCGGTGTAGGAATTGCAACTACACAAAGTGTTGTATATGCTTGCGTAGCAATTTTTCTTGCTGACTATATTTTAACCGCCTTTATGTTTTAAGATATTGCTATGATAGAAATCAAAAATCTCCACAAATCTTTTGGCAAGCAAGTTGTAACTGATGGCGTTAATTTAACGGTTAATGATGGCGAGTTTTTAGCAATCATTGGTCGGTCCGGCGAAGGTAAGTCAGTATTACTGAAACAGATCATTGGCCTAATTAAACCGGATGAAGGTGACATTATTATTGATAATGTAAACCTTAAATCGTTACATACGGTCAAAGAAAAAGAATCTATTTTCAAAAAATGTGGTTATGTATTCCAATTTGCTGCACTGCTTGATTCATTAAATATTTTTGAAAATGTTGGCATCACTATGCTTGAGGCAGGCGATGATCCAGAAAAAGTGCGCGCGCTCGTCGTTGAAAAAATGGCAAGTGTCGGGCTTGGTGAAGACATTCTCAATCGATTTCCTAACGAACTTTCTGGTGGTATGAAAAAACGCGTTGGTCTTGCACGCACACTCATGCTTAATCCAGAAATTATTTTATATGATGAGCCAACCACCGGCCTTGATCCTATCACGGTACGTATGATTCATGAACTGATAAAACAAGTTAAGATCGAGCGCAAAGTAACCACGGTTGTTGTTTCGCATGATTTAGAAATTTTTAATTATGCTGATCGTGTTGCTATGCTTTTTGAAGGCAAGATTGTGTATATTGGTGCTGCCAAAGATGTCTGGCAATCAGATAATCCCTATATTTATCAATTCATTCGTGGATTACCTCATGGTCCGCTTGAGATTGCAAAAGAAAAACCGATATGATATCTTCGCTCAAATAATCTTTATTTTTTGATATTTAAAAAAGTAGCAGGAAGCAGAAGCACATGAACATCAAAAAAGGTCTACTACTTAGTCTAGTCGTAACTTCTAACTTTATTTCTCCAATTTTTTCTGGCAAAGGGCAACTTACACTTCCTGATATTCTTTCATGGACAACAACAACAAATCAACCGCATGTAAAAATTACTGATGGTGATTTTGGTGAAGAAATTGCTCAAGCTGCTAAGAATAGTTTTGAAGAAGAAATTGTTTTACGTGTTATAGAAGATAACTATGTAAAAATTTCTACCACTAGTGATTATGGTAAGCAGATAATCAGTGATAATTACTGTCAATTATTCTCTACCTCAAGCATCATAGAACAATTAATTAAAAATACTCTTGATGCATCTTGCTTTGATATAACATGCTATGAAAATAATAAACAATATACTCAAGAGCTTAAATCACTTCTCATAGATAGGCTCAAAAATAAAATTGAGAAAATTAGTTCTCCTGAAGCCTTATATACATTGAGCATTGCACAATTAGTATTCTTAGTACAAACACATGATAATCCTACTCTTGTTAAAAAACAATTAGAGCTAAGCCGATATTCTTCAAACATTTTCAATGAATTCTCTAATGAGCAAAAAGATTATATTGATGCACTTTTGAATAAGACTGCATAGTAGGCACATGCAAAAAAGAAGTAATGTAATGTTGAATATTCAAAAAAGTATACGCCTCCATCTAGCTTTAGCTAAAAGAATCTATTTTATCACAACTATATATTTGTATTTCTCTCTCAATACGAAGCATCTATTAGAAACTATTTAGGATATTATTAACGCGTAGCAAAATAATTTTTAATTTAAGGAGAAAAAGTATGAGCATCAAAAAAAATCTAAGTCTTTGTTTAGTCATAGCTTCTAGTCTTTTTAATCCACTTTTTTCTGCCGGATTCGTTTCTAAGGGTCATGATCAAGTTACTGATGGTGATTTTGAAGATAATATGGCTCCAATTTCGACTACTGAATATTATTATCAACAACAAGCGGCTGATTATTATGATCAATTGCCTTCTATTTCAGACGCCATTCATGAATTAATCAATACTAATCTCTTTGAATCTCACTTCAATATAGAATGCTATGAGAAAAATAAACAATATGCTCAAGAATTTAAATCCCTTTTAATTTATCTTAATAAAATTCCAATGTGGCAGGTGCTTTGCGGTGGCGCTATCACTGAAGCTAAACATTTAGGCAACTTTGATTTTGAAAATGTAAATCAAGTAGGATTAAATTGTGATAAGACAATCTGCTTAGCATCTCCATTTGGCACAAAACAAAATATGAGAAGTTATTCATTAAAAACTGGTGAGTTTACCACTTTTCCAGAAGAATTATACAATGATGCTCTTGCTTTTCATCCTATAAATCCAAACATTGCTGCTACAGTAAACAGCAGACATTTAGGACATGCAATTAATTCCATACATACATGGGATATAGATAATACTCAATGTATTCAAGAAATTCCTGTTTCAGAAGGTATATTTTCAGCATTAGCATACAGCGCAGATGGCAATTACATTTGTACCGGCATTAATAACCCATTTACTGGTATTAATGAATTGTTTCTTTTTGATTTAAATAATGCAGGAACAGCAATAGGTTCATGCAAATCGAATATTGTGGTAATAGTTTGTGCACCAGATAACAAAACCGTAATTACTGGAGATCTCAATAATACGGTCAAAGTATGGGATATACCATCTAAATCATGCATAGCAAAATTAAATTGTTTTGAAGTTATTAGAAATACTCCTGGCTTTCAACCTCTTACCAAAGAAGAAACGGGTAGTCAGCCAGATGCCATTTCTTCAATTGCTATTACGTCCAATAAAAAAGGTGAGTTAGAAAATGTGCTTATTGGCTCAAGAAATGGCTGCAATGTTTTATGGAATTTCAATGAAAGCATGATCTCAGGAGAAAAGGTTGCCGAAATGCTTCCGGTTAATCCGAGCCGAGTGGAACCAATCAATTGTGAAGCTACGAGCCCAAGCGCCAGATATGCAGTAACTGCTAGTCGCTGGAAAACTACGGTACTCTACGATCTAGTAACAAAAAACTCGGTTTTTCTAAACTTACCGGAGCTTTCTCAGTTTTATGATGCTGCATTTGTAAGTTTTCTTGATGAAAATACTCTATTTGCTGTTCAACGTGATGACAATATTTTGGAAATTAGTTTAACGCAAGGACTTGATACATTGAGCATTGCGCAATTAATATTCTTGATACAAGCGTATAACCATCCGATATTTGTTGCAGAACAATTAGAACAAAAAAATCAATACTATACAGCTATTTTTAATAAATTTTCTGATCAAGAAAGATTCTGTATAGCTACTTTTTTAGATAATCCTTTAAATCAAACAACTGAATAAGTAACGTAAGCAAATACAAAAAAGAAGGAATAGAATGGTTAACTTTAAAAAAAACATATGCCTCAGTCTAGCCTTAGCTAGTGGTATCTTTAGTTCTGAAATTCTTCCCGGCGGTACAGCTTCTAAAGTTACTGATGCTTTTAGCAGGTGGTACTGGGGAGATTTATCTAAAAAAGAAATAATGACTGCTGAACAACTAAGTCAAAAATTATTAACTGATGACTTTGACACAGCTGTTGCTTTTTTAAACAAATATGAAAGCAATCCTCAACACATTGACCCTCAAGCTTTCAAAACTTATTTGATAAAAAAAAATCTAATCCAATTATTACAAGTTATTCGTGGCGATGGGCTGAGTGAAACAATAAACAAAGTAGCTCAATTTGGAGAATCTGAGATAGATGATGATGAAGAATTTGAAAAGCTTCCGATAGATGATAGTAAAGCAGTAGCTAATTTTAAATTTAATAATGCAGTTTCTTCTGCAGCTTTTAGTGCCGATAATGTCAACTTTGTCGGTACGTCAATGACCGGCAATACTGAGATAATTGCATATAATGTAACTCATCAAACATATTACGATGTTTCAACATCATTTGGCTGTCCTGATTCAATCGCTTTTAATCCTACAGATCATAATATGTTTGCTATAGGCAGTCGGTCTATGAAGGCTAGACGCGATGGGCACGAAGAAGTAAGTACTATACATCTCTGTGATCTTGCTACAAAAAAATCGCTTCCTTTTTCTGTAGGAAATTCAATGATCACAGCACTAGTCTTTAGTCCTGATGGTCATTTTCTTTATGCAGCAGTCGGAAGTCAAGTTCTATTATTTGATCTTCAAAATAAAAACAATCCTGGCATACCATTAATTTCTCTAGATGATTATATTTCAGCTCTTACACTCATGAATGATGGTAAATTACTCATTGGCACCAAAAATCATAATACGGTAGAATTATGGGATCTTGCTCGAAACAATGAAAGACCTATGAATATATTCGATTGCAATGCAGCAGTTGCAGATATACCAAATGTTCCAGAGAGTATGGGTGCTTTTAATGCTCGTTCTATTTCCTCAATTTCAGTAAGCAGTAACAACCAATCAGTATTTATTACTTCTACGAATTACTGCACTTTTTTATGGGATATAGAATCAAATGATTTTAGCGTACTATTTGGTCCAACAGACGAAAGCGAAGGAACCTGTAGTGCATTCAGCAAAAATCCTCAATTTGCTGCTTCAGGATATTATCAGAATTCTGCATTATTATGGGATTTAGAAACTAGATCTGCAATTAAATTAGTACCACCATTGCCAGATGGTACCGCTCCAGATAATCTTCCACTCATTTTAACCTTAAACTTTAACGAAGATTGTTCAGGTATTTATTTAGTACAAAAATTTCATGAATATTTAACTATGTACTATGTAGATTTTAACGAGATACTTGGTCACTTAAGCTTACCGCAAATATATTTTCTACTGAAAATGTATCAACTTGTTTGTACAGAACACCAGGTGGTTGACCCTAAAGCTCAACCATATCGAGAAATATTCAAGTCATTTGACGAAGAACATGAACAAGGATATATACGAACCTTTTGCGCAAATCCTGCTACAGACAATTAATATATTTTTTATGGGGAATGAACGATGATTTCGCTCATTCCCATTTTTTTAACAAAAACAAAAAAGGAGCATAGTGATTAATCTAAAAAGAAATCTTGGTTATAGCTTAGCGCTAGCTATTACTTTAATATCATCTCTTCACTCAGGCGGCTCTTCATCAAAATCATTACTACCATTTGAAGAAGCAGCTTCCATATTATTTGAACATGAAATTGATCGTGCCTTGCCTAGTTTACGTCAAATTATTAATGCAGATTTTAAAAAAGGGCTTAGTTATATTGAATCATGGATGCAACAAAATAGTGACTATGCTGAAAAGCTTAAAAACTATTTGGCAAAAAATGGTTTAATCAAAATATTACAAGTTATTAGTGATGGAAAACTAAAAAATGGGCAGTTTGTACATCAATATCTCCATGAAGTTGAAGCAAAAGAATTCAACGGCAAAGAAGTTACTGAATTTAATTTTGCTACTGCTTCAGGTCCAGCTGCCTTTAGTGCAGATAATGTAAATTTCGTAAATACCACAATGAGTTACTACAACAGTCAAGTAGTTGCGTATAATTTAACAACTGA
>CAYPYR010000018.1:0-2177 GCA_964415095.1 uncultured Pseudomonadota bacterium
GGATTTTCAGAAAGCATTAGCTCTTCCAGGGAAACATTATTTTTCAGCAAGTCTACCGGCAAATCAGTAAGCTCATTTGTTCTTAGATAGAGTTTTTTTAAATTGGTCAGCGAAGCAAAAATTGCGGAAGAAAGTGTCGTAAGATTATTTTGATACAAAGCCAGACACTCTAGTTTATCACAATAAGTAAAGGTGTCTGCATGTAGATTGGTTAATTGATTTGACTCGAGAAAAAGAAGTAAAAGATTTTTATTGTGCAAAAAAATATTTTCTGGCAAGAAAGTGAGTTTAGTTGCTTGCAGATATAAATTCTCAAGCAGCAGTAGATCTGAAAAAATATCTGATCTGAGCTCTTCAAGCGGATTAAATGCTAATAACAAGCTTTTAACATTCTTAAATCGAGCAAATGGTTTGGGATTAGGAGTATATCCTTCTTTGGTAGCTAAAATGATATGATTTTGTTCGAGGTTAATCGAATTAAACCGTTCAGGATGAAAAATAGTTTCAATGCCCGCAAGATTCCAAATATTTTGATTACTTAAGTCAAGTTCGTTTGACGTGATACTAATTAGATTTTTTTCTAGATACCGTTTTACGCTGTGCCGTTCCATCATAAAAACGTGCGTGATGGTGTTGATCCATGCATTATCCGTTATCTGATATTTGGTGTTTAATAGATGTGCCAAACTTTCATCGGTGATGGACTGATCTTGCTCAAGAAATTTAGCAAGAGTGTGCAGAATAGCAAAATATGCAGAGCGTTCAAAAAGAAAACCGCCTGTTTGCAAACAGTGGAGCAGTTGCAATGTGGTGAGCGCATCTCGTCGTGTATCGATTATTAACTTATTTTGAACAAATCGTTGTATATCGTCGGATGATTTTTTTTGTGCCGCCATGAGGACAATGGAATTCAAAAATGTTCGTAGTTGTTCTAAAGCTTTTTTATCTGCCTCAAGATAATACGTTTCACTGACTTCTTTGGTATTTTGTAACCAGGCAGCTTGCGCAGGAGTGAGTTCAATGGTATCGCCCGTAGTATTTATAATCGTTAGAGCGCTCAGCGTACCATTACTCTGATGGATGCTTATGATACTTAAGAATATTACAAATAATTGTTGAGAAAAAAAATGTTTGATGTGCATTATTGCCCCCAATAATAATATTTTTTAGTTACTATATAGTTATTATAAGTTTATTGGGGTTACGACAAATAGTAATTAGAATAATTCAAGTACTTTTATCGTAAATTAGACTAAAGAGTAGCGTTAATAATATTGTGATGGTGATTGAACAGTAGTTGTTATATCAGATATAAATGAAAACGGATCATGATCAAATCCGAGCAGTTGGCATTCTGGTTGTGGTACGATACCAAATTGTTCGAATACCAAGCGCTGCATTGTTTGAGCAAGCGTAATGATGTCATGACTCGTTGCACTGCCACCATTAACAATCATATTTGCATGTTGATGTGAAACTCGTGCACCGCCAATGCTCAACTGTCCTTTAACGCCAATTTTATCAAGATAGTAGGCAACAAATATTATTTTTTTGCCATGTTGCTCGAGCGTGACTTCATGCGGGAAGAAATTACGAAAAAAACTGCCACAGGTGCCGGATGTTGGGTAGCGCTGGTTGCGGTGCCTGATAATTTCATGATGACGGCCTTGTGCAAAGGCGCATTCCAGATCAGATACTTTTTTTAAGATAAAGCGCGCATAAAGCAACGCATACTCTCGTTTGTGTAACGTAGAAGTATTATAGCCGAATGCAAACCAGGAATTATCGACCTGTTCAATGTTACCATTGGCAAGATTAATAACAGTGGCATCGAGCAGAAATTGGCTTAATAAAAACTGAAAGTAATGAATATTAATATATACAGCGCCGCCTACCGTGCCTGGTATGCCACTAAATTCTTCAAGCCCGCTACAATTATGCGCTAAACAAAAAGTAATAAGTTCATGAATACTTACACCAGCACCAGCTTCGATGATTGCTTGATCTTGAGTGTTAGAACTAATAGATATGGTATTCATTTTGGGAATGATCGTAAGGCCCAAAATACCTGCGTCATTAATCAGAATATTTGCACCTTCGCCAATAAGCGTAATAGGCAATTGATTTGTTTGTGCAAACTTTAAAGCTTCCTGAAAATCATGTGCTGTTTGCGGTAT
>CAYPYR010000018.1:2277-6393 GCA_964415095.1 uncultured Pseudomonadota bacterium
TCACAACGAATACCGCCAGTGCAATACATTAAAACTTCTTTATCCTTGAGCTCATCTACATGTTCATCGACATATTGTGGAAATTCACGGAAATAGGTGGTATTAGGCGTAATAGCATCCACCATGCGCCCAACATTGCTTTCATATTCATTACGACAATCAAGTATCACTAAATTTTCTGGCTTGTTACTGAGTAGTTGATGTGTCTGGCTTGGCGTTAAATGAATCCCGCCGTCTTGTGCTTTTATCAGCGCGGTATCAACATCAAGTCGTACAATTTCTTTTTTTACCATCACGCGCATACGGGGGAAATCCTCACGTGTGCCAACACTTTCTTTAAATGGCATATCAGAAAAGAGCGGATGCTCCTGCATTGCTTTTTTATAGCCATTCACTGCATCAGGTGAGCCGCCAACCGTGCCGTTGATACCTTCGGTAGCAATGATAATGCGGCCACGAAGACCGAGTTCGGTGCAAAGTTCACGTTGCCATGCTGCAAAAGCCTGTGGATCTTCGATATCTACGTATTTATAAAATAATAAAATTTGCTCTGGGGCCATATTCATAGGTTTGTTCTCTCATCATGATTTAATGCGGATTCGAATTTATGGTACCAAAAAAAGAACATTTTGTGATCTCTTGCAGTATAATTGCCCACTCTTATCCTATGTAATTGACTAATTGAAATGATATTATATATATTCTAATTAGATATAATCGATTTGAAATTAAAAGTTTTGTAAAATAGTAGGGGAAACTATGAAGCAGCACAGCACTCGATTAAAACCGGAACTCTTAGTCATCTGTCTTATCGTTGGTATGTTGAGCTATTGCTTTTCGAGCTCTGCGATGCCACCACAACCAAATCTGCTAAAAAATATTAAATTACATTCAATTGGTTTTTCAAAGCAGGTTTGTTTTAAATTTGCCGGTCCATTTGAACATCGCTCAGAAGTTACACTGGACGGTATGCAACTTTGGTTCCCACATGCAAAAGTAACTAATGCAAAACGAATTAACTATCAAGCATTTGTAACGTTACTCAAAGATACTGGACTCATCTCGGATATAATATTCAAAACAACGCCGCAAGGTGTACAGGTTTCATTTTCATTCACTAAAGATCGCACCGTTATGGTGGGGCCATTAAAAGTAGGCACTGAATCTTTGATTGTAGAATTATATGCACGCAGTGATTTAGAAAAAATACACAACGCGATAGATGGTCCGCTTTTCAATGTATAAATAATGCAGTAGTATACAAAGAAAACTAAATTACCGGTTTTACGCTGATATTTTTTTAGCATCGACATGGTATTTTGTATATGAAAATTATTATTATAACCTTTGTTGGGGACCTGGCTACATGTTTGGAATCGATATATTTCAAAATTTGCACAATAAAAAAATTGGTATTTGGGGGTTTGGTGTTGTAGGTAAATCAGTACTTGCTTACTGTGCACAGCAACGATCTTTATTGGGAATAGTTGACGTCATAATTTGGGATGATCGATTATTAGATCAAGATGAACGAGCACTACTCACTCAGCATGGCAGTATTTTCGCACCGGATGTGCAGAGCATTGATGAATTCCTAAGCTGCTCTGACGTGATTATTGTAAGTCCTGGTATTAACACTCATGAACATGAAATTTATTCTCACAAATTTGTGTGCGAGCTTGATCTTTTTGCGCGTGCAGTGACGATACCAACCATTGCAATTACTGGTACTGTGGGTAAGACAACGACTACAGAACTGATTGCATTCTGGTTGTCGCACGCGAAGGATCGCGTTCCTACAAATTTTGACTGCCAAATTCCTGTTCGACCTGTTGCCAATAGTCGTATAGCTCTTGGGGGCAATATTGGTTATGGTATGCTTGATTTGATATCCTCAACAGTTAATTATGATGTTGCTGTGCTCGAACTTTCAAGCTTCCAATTAGAAAAATCCCATGTATTTGCACCAACCATTGCTATCTGGACCAATTTGTATCCAAACCACTTGGATCGCCATGCAACTCTTGATGAATATATAGCGGCAAAATTACAACTTTTTTGTCACCAATCGAATAATGATATAGCGATTTTATCGCTGCCGTTACTTGCTCATGAACATATTGTAAAAACGCTCAAAAAAACGAGATCGCATAAAGTTTTTGTGAGCGTGCGTTCACTTTCTGCACAAGAATGGGCACATGAATTAATACAGGATGCTACCGTCTTTTATGTCGAAAATAATAAATTATTGGTAAGGGCAGGAAGATCGTTTGACGAGCAGTACATCTATGATTGCACCAATTTACCATCCATTTCATTACTTGAAAATTGGCTTACGGTGCTTGCCACACTATATATTTGTGGTAAAGATCTGAGTATCATTACGCAGGAGCAATGGCAGGAATTACAAAAAGCATCGAGCGAAACCACGTTGATGCCGCGCGCAATGCTGGAACATCGTATCGAATTGGTGACCAACTATCGTAATATTGATTTTTATAATGATTCAAAATCAACCGTGATTGAAGCAACGATTGCTGCCATATCGCGCTTGAGTGAAAAAGGACGCCCAATTGTTTTGATCTTAGGTGGACTTGCAAAAGGGGTCGATCGTACACCGCTCTTGCAATTTATTGACGCCGCGCGATATATTAAAAAAGTATATTGTTTCGGTGACTCGTGGCGTGCTACACCAAATATGGCCTATCATGAATCACTTGCAACAATTGTAGCTGATATTTTTGAACATATGTCACCCGGTGATCAGGTGCTTTTTTCACCGAGTGGTGCGAGCTATGATCTGTTTAAACATTACAAACACCGCGGTGATGTTTTTAAAGAATTGGTGATGAAGCATGCAACGAACAATAATACGGAAAGAACAGGGGATTAGCACTGAGACACTGGGTAAGTTACTTATTCTTTTAGTGCTCTCATTAACTTGTATCGGGCTGATTTTTATTTATGCGGCAAGTTCAGTCTTTGCGGCAGAAAAATTTTCAACAGCAGCATATTTTTTACGCAAGCAACTTTTTTCCTTGATACCAGCGCTACTCGGTGCTCTGTTTTTTGCATTTATTCCCCTGCGGATACTCAAACCTTGCACCCCCTATCTTTTTTTAGGATCACTACTAGTTTGTAGCCTAACCTTTATTAGTAGTGCGGGGCTTAAGATTCATGGATCACACCGCTGGCTCTATATTGGTAGCTATGGATTTCAACCTAGTGAATTTCTCAAGTTATGTTTGTTTATGTATCTTGGTTTTTTTCTCCAGCGAAAAGAGTCAAAAGTAACGTCTCTTATGCATGGGTATTTGCCATTCTTATGCATTTTAGGAATTACTTTTTTTGTATTATTAAAACAACCGGATTTTGGTACGGTGGTGACTATTTTTGCAACTGCGCTGTTATTATTTTTTGTTGCTGAATTTAGTATGACCCATTTAATTACTACCATACTCTGTTCATGTCCCTTGGTAGTTGCAGCGATTATTTGGTGGCCCTATCGGTTGCAACGAGTGCTGACGTTTTTTGACCCCTGGTCCGACCCGCAAGGCCGTGGCTATCAGATCATTCAGTCGCTGATTGCAATTGGTTCTGGTAATGTATGGGGACTTGGCATTGGTAACTCGCAACAAAAATTCTTTTATTTACCGATGCAGCACACTGATTTTATTTTTTCAATTATTGCCGAAGAAACCGGTTTTATTGGCGTCAGCATTATTATGTTGCTCTATATGCTCTTTTGGCTTGTTGGCATCAAGATTGCGCTGCGATTTACGGACCCATTTGCATTCTTTACCACGCTTGGTTTCGTAATGTTGTTGAGTTTACAAGCATTAATTAATTTTATGGTAGTGTCTGGCATGGTGCCAACTAAAGGCTTAGGTTTGCCATTCATTAGTTATGGTGGCACGGCGCTTATTGCAAGCTATTGTATGATTGGTTTGATACTCAATTTCATTCGTCACGCACGATCTTAGAATAATCTTTCTGCGAAACATAAAAATCTTTTTACTCATCTGTGGTAAAAATAATTCTACATTACAACATAAGCTTGATATCATATGTGCACGTAGAGCAAAAAAGAGATTGCGATGTTGTCACCATGAGTAG
>CAYPYR010000018.1:6493-18000 GCA_964415095.1 uncultured Pseudomonadota bacterium
GCAGGTGGGATCATTGCCGTTCAATGGGCTAATCCAGACTTAGGAATAACTAAATTACAAAAAAAGTTTAAAGCACTTTCAAGATCAGTATTACGCTTACATGATCGCAATGGTAATTTGAAAAAACTATCTAATGATTTAGAATTTAAAAGCCAATTGCAAGATTTTATGTTCCAACTACTCCCAAGTTTTTTTGATTCCTGTAATATTACCATTACATCCAAACAAACCGCTCGTTTAATGAAGATATTACTTACCCCACAAAATATAATTTTTACTTATAAGTTATTGATACCAATTGCGCTTCTTTATAAACATTTTGGTATCATGATGCCAGAAATCAAATCATATGTAATGGGCAATATTGCTTCTCACAGTGTGCGACTTGGTATACAAGGGCTCGCATCAAAAGCTGCGGAATTTTCACTCGATGAAAATAAAAAAATTGCAATTGAAGAGATAACGCCCGTTGTCGATATTTTGCAAGAAATTGATATTGATGGACTTTTATATGAACTTATTCAAGAGTACGAACATAAAAGCGAAGAAGAAATAAGTACGAGCGAGCAATATCAATATGCAATCGCTATCTACAATGATGCGCCAAGATTATTATTTAAAGAGCCACTAATACTCGAAAAATATCCTCAAGACATAATATCACTTGCTGATGTGTATGAGATCATGGAGCTTAATAAAGGTCGTTTGGAGCGCACAAGAAAAATGCGGGCGATTTTTGAATGATTAAACGGCGACGAGCGTGATATTGAGTTCTTGTGCACGTCTGATAAACGAATCTTTATCCACAATAAATGTTTGATCTGATTGCCATGCAATAGCCTCGATTTGGCCACGCTGAATATTTTCAAGTGAGTTTAGCCCAAGTGTAGGTAGATCAAAACGTTCATTTTGATCTACCCGTGCACGTTTACAAACAATAATCTTATCCCTACATAATTCTATGCCACGTGCTATACAACGATCGGTACCTTCTATTGCTTCAACGGCAATGATCATTTCTTGTTTCATAATTATGGTCTGCCCAATGTCACATTGTGCAATAGCTTGAGCGTAAGAAAGACCAACCTCGATATTTTTTTTAATATCAGCGGTTAATCTACCAGTAACAACGCCAGCAGGAATAAAGAGGGGCTTGAGTACTTCTGCTTGAGAAAGAACGCGAATATTATGCTCTGCAAGAAATTCGAGTAAGCGCTCCATGATTTCGCGATCACTTCGACGAATCAACGATGCAAGCAGTTTAATGCCGAGCCAATCAAGAGCAGCATTTTTGAGCAGCAATTGTTTATCAACTTTACCGATGAATAATAGTTCTGTAGTATGATGTTTTTTTAACAAATCAAGTATCGCACTTACTTTATATACATTAATACTAATTAATTTGGCACGGTCTTTGACGGTATCGTGCAATAGAGTACCATTATCTTCGGGAAATAGAGAAACTACAAAAAATTGTTTCTGCGCAATAAGCATGCTTGTACATGCTTCAATTGGCAAAAAGCCGGTGCCAGCTATAATTGCAACCATATGTTTAATTTATAGTGTAGAAGTTAATGGAGTAGTATGTGCAGCAAAGCTATAACGGCTTGCATGACATTGTTCTTGGATAGCGCAGGTAAGTGCAAGTGCTGCAAGATCACGCGAAGCATTAGATTTATCATGCCCCGTTTTTATCGACTGTACAAAATAATCGATCTCTCGAGCGAGCGCATTACCATTGTATTGCGAACGTTCGGTTACGATATTGTTGTCTACCATGCGCGATAATATTATTTCTTGGGTATTAAAATCAAGCAATATATGTTCATGTTCCTGATGGATGCTCATCGTGCGTGTGCGTGTATGAGCAACGCGACTGGTCATAAAGCGAGCAAGTGCACCATTAGTAAACTGAACGTTAGCGAGCGCAATGTCCTCACGCATGGTGCGTATTGATTGCCCAACTGCTTGGACGTTGCTCGCTCCTGAAGAAACAAGTTGCAGAATCAAATCTATATCATGAATCATCAAATCGATAATAACGCTATCTTGTGCAGGACGCGTAGAAAATGGTCCCATGCGATGTGTTTCGATAAAATACGGATTTTTGATGAGTGATTTAACGTGCATGAATGCACCATTAAACCGTTCAACATGTCCTACATGGAGTACTAAATTTTTTCCGTGAGCGATAGCAAAAAGTTCTTCAGCTTCAGTAATAGTACTGGTAATTGGTTTTTCAATTAACAGATGTTTGCCGGCAAGCAGGCATTCGCGTGCAATAGAAAAATGATGCGCGGTTGGTGTTGCTATAATAACAGCATCTACTAATGATAACCACTCTTGATAGTTGGCTGATTTAATAACATCAGTACTTGCAACTTTTCCCCAATTTGGTTCGTGAGGATCAGCGATGGCAATTAATTGTAGTTGATCGGATGCTTGGCATAACTTTGCGTGATACCCACCCATATGTCCTAAACCGATTATGCCGATCTTTATCATGTTATATCGCTATTTTTTAAAGGGTTTCTTTGCCAGTGCCGTATTCAATGCATCGTTTTGATACACCACGAGCACTATTTTTTATGAATGATATGAATGATTGCACATAGGGATCATTGCTCCAAGATGCGCTATGACTTTGTGCAATAATGGTATCAAGTAAGATTTTGTCTTGATAAAAAAGTTTTGTGATCAAATCGAGATTATTGATACTTTCATCTGATATGCCGGCTCTACGCAGTGCAACAATGTTAAGGCCAGCAAATTGAGCTGGTTGGCCAGTAAACATACAAAATGGTGGTAAATCTTGTCGCGTTCCTGCAAAAGGGGTAATGCAGGTGTAGGCACCAATACGACAAAATTGATGTGCGGCACTGTTTGCCATCATCATAACATTACGCTCAACATGAGTGTGTCCACCAAGATTGACGTTGTTAATTAACGTAACGCGTTCATCCAAGATGACATCATGAGCTATGTGACAATAATTCATAATGTAACAGTGATTGCCGATAATTGTTTTGCCATCTGATTTTACCGGAGCATGAATAGAGACATATTCACGGATTTCAACATCGCTGCCGATGATTATTTGTCCATGATTGTGTTTTACTTGCGTGTGTTGGGCTGCAAATCCAATGGTGCTAAATGCTGAGATGCGTGTGCGTGCACCAATCTGCGTATCACCAAGTAGTACGCAGTAGGGTCCAATTTTTACATCCTCACCAAGCACTACTCGTTTATCAACAATAGCAGTTGGATGTATATAAATCCCTGGGGCATTAAAAAAATCATGCTCAAAAGAAAGTGTAGAATTTGTACTATAACTTGAATTTAAAGACTCGATAGAATTTTTTGAAGTATTCACTGGTGCTGCTCATTACTAATTTGGCTGGGGCGGAAGGATTCGAACCTCCGAATGGCGGAACCAAAATCCGCTGCCTTACCACTTGGCGACGCCCCAACGAACTTATTTTTCAAGGTAGCTTTTAGGAATATTAATCCTTTAAAGACCTATTATACTCTTCAATTATTTTTTCTTCAATCAATTGCCGCGTTTCTGCATCGAGCGGATGGGCTATGTCTTTAAAAGATCCATCCTTTTTTCTCCGCGACGGCATCGAAACAAATAAACCCTTAGCGCTTTCTATAATTTTTAGGTCTCGGATAATAAAACGATTATCAATGACCATAGTAGCGTATGCTTTAAGTTTACCTTCGTTTGCCGGAAAAACTTTTACTTCGGTAATTTCCATTTGCTTCATCCTTACTGGACTGAGTGTGGTGCTTCAGTATTTCTCCCAAGCAGGACTTCAATCTAGATTGTTATTGAGTTTTTGTCAACTCTTCTCTTGAGCAAATTTCAAATTTTTTCTGCTGCTCGTAACTTTGCACTACGGCTTGATGGATTAGTAGAAAGTTCGGCATCATCCGCGGTTATTGGTTTTGTGGTGAGAATCTTAAGTTCTGGTCGATGATCTTGAAAAAAGTTCTTTACAATACGATCTTCAAGAGAGTGGAAACTAATGCAGACAAGTCGTCCGCGCACGTTAAGTTGCGAAAGCGCTATAGGTAAAAACAATTTAATATTTTCAAGTTCTTTATTTACCTCAATGCGCAGTGCTTGAAAGACGCGCGTTGCAGGATGATGATGCAATCGCTTATCTTTGGTCATGGTGCGCAATACAACTCGTTCAACGATCTCGGCAAGCTCTTTGGTACTTGTTATTTTTTTTGTTACTCGTGCAGCAGCAATTGCTCGCGCAATTGCGCGAGCATGAGGTTCTTCACCGTAGGTAAAAAACAACGTGGTTAAATCTTTTTCACTATATTGATTGATGATATCTGCAGCGGTAAGAAGATTGTGAGCTGAGGACATACGCATATCAAGTGGCGTGTCCTGCAAAAAAGAAAAACCAGCTTTATGATGAATTTGCATTTGCGAGGTGCCAAAATCTGCAAGAATACCATCTACTTTGGGAATCTTGTGTTTTTTAATCAGACGATACAATCCCGCAAAATTACCCCAAATTCCCGTGAACCGATCACCAAACTCTGCCTTAAGTTGTTCTGTTTGACGTTCAAGTTCATTAAAATCCCAGTCAATACCAATTACTTTGCATGTTGGATCTGCTTGCAGAATAGCGCGGGTATGACCGCCACCACCTAATGTCACATCAAGATATATGTTCCCAGGCTTATAAACGAGGTACTCGAGTACCTCGTTTATAAGAACTGTCTTATGTTTTGTCAATGTTGTATGTTTTTCGTGCGAAGTCATAGTGCTCTTTAGTTATTGCTCAATATTATGGGCGGCAGATACCTTTTGGGCATCTTGCTCCGTGAAGTTTTCAATTCTATATTCAATCATTGATGTATGCTCAATACCTAACCGATCTATTTCAAGTCCGGTTTCTCTTTTAATAAGTACTATCTTTTTCCCACGAATTTTATTTAAAACGTCTAAATAAAGACGTTCACGAGCTTCAGTCAATTCATAGGTTGCTAAATTTGCGCGCAATTTGATAGAGGCAAGTTCTTCTTTGACTGCTTTTTGCATATGTTCAAATGCAGCGCGTGCATCACTACTATCAGTATCCCGTGCCTCGGCGGTTGGCGTGCGAAATATCGCAAGATAGCCGCGAACATTTTCCCAATCATATTGATCTTTTAATGAATTAACGTCTATCATTTTAATATCATTAGGTTTCATAAATTGGATAGAGGTTGCCTCAAAAACCCACGTCTGATGATCAATGTGATGATCAAATACAAAACAGGTTATAAAAATCGGTTCACCTGTCTGATTTTCAACCCAAAAATCAAGTTCTGGCTGGTAATCTTGCTTTTTAGATTCTTGGGTTAGATCTTCGATACGAAAATCAATTACGGTTCCCATATATCCATAACGTTCTGCGATAAGTCTTACTTGTTTTTCAGATAATTTCCCATCGGAGAAACTTTTGAGGCGACTCAATTTCCCTAAAGCAATTTTAGCATTATCCGGAACACTAGTCCATGTGGCAAGATCCGCATCGATCTTATTTCGAAAAACCCCTAAAAATCCATATGTATCATCGCGATCTCGTTTTATGCGTATGAAGGGCAATTGGATGCGCGCAGAGCTCTTTGGCTTAATCTCATATGTGTCGGTTTTATACCAATGCCAATAGATAATATCGGTTTGGCTTCCCCAATAGAAGCAGGCGATATATTGTGTTTCATTGGTATCATTAAAAACGGTAAAATCAAGCTCTTTGCTCTCTTGTAATACTTTTTTGTGATCGTGTGTATTTTGCATAGGCAGTCGCCCACAACCAATCATGCCGATAATCATCATCATAAAAAGTGCGCTATAGTTACTATTCACGATCGCTCCTTTACCAGATTACTCACTCACTACCATTTTTTCAATTGATTTGAGAATGTGCTGTAGCTCACGATCATTCTTTTGCAGTGACTCTATTTTATTGACTGCGTGACGCACGGTGGTATGGTCTCGACCTCCCAGGCACACGCCGATAGTTTGCAATGAACTAACTGTAAGCTTCTTCATCATATAAAATGCAACCTGTCGTGCGAAAGCAATTCGTTTATTTCGTTTGTCAGATTTTAGTTCGAGCAGTGAAATCTTAAAATATTTAGCAATTGCTTTGAGTATAGTATCGATTTCAACCCCATTACTTCTTTTCTCATGCACTTTATTAATAACTTGTGCTGCAAGATCTGCGGTGATTGGTGCGTTCATGAGTGATGCAAATGCGCTAATACGAATGAGAAATCCTTCAAGTTCACGCACACTCGTTACCGGGAGTGTTGCAAGAGAGGTAAGAGTAGTATCATCGAGCTCAATACCGGCACTCACCGCTTTTTTTTTCAAAATAGCCATTTTTGTCTCAAGGCTCGGTACTTGAATATCTGCAAGAAGCCCCGACTGTAGACGTGATTTTAGCCGGTTATGAAGACCGATAATATCTTGTGGGAGCATATCACTTGAGAATGCAATCTGTTTTTGGCGTTCAAAAAGTAAGTTAAAGATATGAAAGAGCATCTCTTGTGTTTGTTCTTTACTTGAAAAAAATTGAACATCATCGAGTAACAAAAGGTCAATCTTATGATATTTACTTTTGAACTGTTGTGCGCGATCCAGTTTAATCGAATTAATATATTCGCTGATAAAATGTTCTGACGTTTCATAGAGTACCGTTGCCGCAGGAAATTTTCGCTGGGTTTCATTACCAATGGCATGAAGCAGATGGGTTTTGCCAAGTCCTGTATCACCATAAATAAAGAGTGGATTATACACTTTCCCCAGATTTTGAGAAATGGCGTATGCGGCCGCATGGGCAAGTGATGAGTTTGGACCAACTACAAAAGTATCAAACGTATATTGTGGATTAAGTTGTGCATGAGTTGCCCGTTGTTTTTTGCGCAATGCACAAGATTTTGCAACGAGTGCATTTTTTGCTCGTTCTCGCTGATTATGCTCTCGATCATCAAATGAAATGGTGGATGATACAACTTCTAAACTTGTGGGTTTTGAAAGCGATGAGGCAGGTATTATGCTGCCGTCATTGGACTTTTCACCAAATGAATCAGTGATAATAATATTCAGATCAGTCACATGAAGCAATCTACTCAGATGTGTTTTGATAAGGAGCGAATAATGCTCTTTGATCCAATTTTGCACAAATTGATTTGGGGTAGTCAGATAAGCTGTTTGATTAGCAAGATCCCAATGGTGCAAGGATACTGCCTTAAACCAGGTTTCTACTACTTGCATACCAGCTTCTTCTTTGATGATCTTTAGAAATGATTCCCAAATATGTTGCACCGTTGTCCTTAAAGGTCAATTTAGGATTTTAAAAAAATTATGTTAGTCTACTTCCTAAGAGCTCTAAAATACCTAAAAGCCGCCCACGATTATTAAGAATGAGATCAGTTTGCGCGTAACTTCTTCGCATTACACTTATTAGGAGACAATATATGAAGATTATAAAGCATTGGCAATATATTGCACTGTTTATCCTCACTGTCCTTAGTAATTGTAGCAAAAGAACTATTGATCGGGCAACGGTAACACGAGCTGAAGAATATTATCGACTCGCTCAAATTGAACTCGAGGAGCATGGTGATAACGAACAAGGGAGGAGGCGGGCATTGCATTATTTTGAGGAAGCATTCAAATTAAATCAATTACCAGAATATGCAGCATCGCGGGCAACGTTACTTTTTCGTGTGCGCAATTATACTGCAGCGCAATCGGCTTTTCAAGATCTTATTGCAGATGTTAAGATTTCAGATGTCATGCGCAGTGAGGTGTTAAATAACTATGCATGCTTACTTGCCGAGATTGGTAGATCCGAAGAAGCATTGCAATTATGGGATGATCTTGCATCGCAACCTTTTTATATCACTCCTGAATGTGCACGAATAAATCAAGGTACAATATATGTAGCTCAGGGTGATTATCAACGGGCGAAAATGGCGTATGAAGCAGCAATATCGCTTGCGCCATCCTCAACGGCAGCAAATATTAAGTTAGCTCAACTTGCTATTTATTATCTTGAAGACAGTGCACTTGCGCGATCTGCCCTGGATCGCCTATTGTTTTTGAATCCAACTAGCACGCAGGGTGCGCAACTTTTATCTGAGCTTGAACAATTATCGGTTAAAAAAATGATTCTATAATGCCCTAATTGATGGGCATCTTTAAAGAAAAACCAAAACACTTGTTCTTATTATCTTGCTTTGAGTAATTTTAGATAAGGGTTGGTGGGGTGAACAAAAAAATAAGAAAGAGTCCGAATGCCGTTTGCACGGATGACTTATACTTTTGTGAGCTGCATACTAATATTTTCGGTGTTAAACGCGCATGAAGGTATATTATTGCCCATTTTTTCTCATGCTATTCAAAAACAATATGAGTTTGCTCCTGATGGTAGTGAAAGCTTTGTTCAGGAGATTTGTAATAATACGCAATTTTCTTCATTGATTAAAGAATCGTGTGGCACACTGCTGATTGTAAAGTATTGCGCTTCTAATGCCTTTCATAGTGATGAGGTACTACAATGGTTTCAAGCACTGGCCGAGCAGCATCAATCGGTAAGATTTGTGGCGATTGATCTTACTCGCCGAACAGATCTTGCATTAAGTTTAGCGCAACTTTGTTTAACAATATTATCAAGTAGTGCCAAACCAGACGTTACCGATATGGGCGAGCGCACATTACGCATAAAAAAAATTCTTGAATATGTTATGGGAGTAGTGAACCATGAATATGCGACGCTTGAACCTTTTTATTTATTTTTCAAAGGTGATGCGCTGATTATACCACAAAATTTTTCTCATACGAAACCAGAGCAGGCTGATGGGATTATTAAGACCTATCAATCAGCTCGATCGGTTAATAATAAGCAAACAGTATGTTCTGATCAATCATCGTTGCCAATGCGCTCTAAAGCTTCATTTGAAGATATGATTGAGCATTGTAGATCAATGCTGGTACATCAAAATCTATCTAAAAAAAATCTAGTGCTGCGCAGAGTGCGCACAAAAAAATGTTGTTTTATTTAATAAGGCTTATGTTTATAAAAAGGAGAATAAACAATGATGGATCTTATCTTACAAATAGCTACCGTTATCAGTGCAATTGGTGCTATCAATTGGGGTCTCAAACCACTTTGCGGATGTGATCTTATTGCGATGATAACCAGCCCACTTGGTATCACGCATCTTGATACAGCGCTCTACATTATTGTAGGAATTTCTGGCGTAATTCTCTTGGCAGGTTTTTTTAAGATGTTTTAATTAACATAAAAAAACTTATTCAAACCCTTATGTTGTTTTCGAAAGATAGCATCATAAGGGTTCTTTTTTTATTATATATGCATCTAAGAAAAATGAAAAAATTGCACAAGCAGGATTTCGTGGTGCATTGCGTTTGCAGTGTCATTGTGCTTGATATATTAATAACATTATAATCATCAAAGACGCCGGAGCCATGACTTAAATGCCTCCTCTTTTTTTTATTTTCCGATTGCTATATAGTTACTACAGCAGCCTTGTTTCAAGAAAGACAGGTGCGTGGTTGATGGAGTATAACAAATTGCAGTGGGGAGGTAGTAAGTATGATATTTCCGATGGTAGTCTTACTTAGTTTATTTTGTATGATGGGTTGTCGTACGCATTCGAATTTAGATGAAACTATGAATAACACCGTGAATGATAGGGGTTCAACTATGGCCATTGCGGATTACGCCTGTTGCAGGGATATTGAAAGTGTACGCGTATTATTTCCACAATCAGTAGCTGAGATAAAAAATCAAGAAGAACGTGCAAAAAAATTAGTTACCGAAGGCATAGCGACTATTGTGTCTTTGCGTGATAATGAGCGTAATTTTGAAAATACGGCTCGTGCGTATGATCGAATTCAGGCGAATTTTAATCTTCTGGCAACGCCCTTAAGTATTTTAGAAATGCTCTCTCCTGACGATGCATTACGCAATGCATCGCATGAATCGAGTGCGCGCCTGCATGAGTTTGCTGTTGATGCATTTAATAATGTTGAACTATATCGAGCATTCAAGGCATACGTGAATGATCGTGCTGTGCTTGAAAATCTTTCTGAAGAAGAACGTTTTTATCTTGAAAAAACAATGAAAGACTTCAAATATCAGGGTCTTGATTTAGATCCTAGTGTCTTTGCGCAATTAAAAGTGGTGAAAAAAGAGATCAGTAAGTTGACATTAGAGTTTGATCGTAATATTGCTCAAGATCAATCATCTATTATTGTACCAAAAAATAATCTTGCCGGCATTTCAGAAGAATTTCTTGACGAGCTTAAGCAAACACCTTCTGGAGATTATAGGGTAACGGTTGATTATCCAACCTATACGGAAATCATGGACTATTGCAGTGACGCGTCGACGCGAAAAGCACTTTATCGGGCGTATAATAATCGTGCTTACTCACACAACAAAGCACTGCTTGAAAAGATTATTGCATTGCGTGATAAGAGTGCGCGTCTAATTGGTTTTTCAAGTTATGCTGCGTTTGATCTTGACGATCAGATGGTGCAAACACGTGAACGTGCTCAAGAATTTATAGAAGATCTCAATAAGCGGGTAACTCCTAAGGCGGCGCTTGAGTTCAAAGAATTTGTTCGTGAACTTCCTGATGGAGTAGTTTTGTCAACAGACAAAAAACTTGAGCCATGGGATGTAGCCTACGTGAAAGCTCACTATAAAAAGAAGCATTTTAATCTGGATAATCGCATCATTGCTGAATATTTTCCTCTTGAAAAAACAATTGCTGGATTATTTGATATTTACCAAACATTCTTTGATTTATCATTTACCATAAAACCAATGCGTGGTTTATGGCATGATGATGTGCAGTATGTGCAGATATATCAGAAAAGTGATGGGCGATATTTAGGTGCTATTTTTCTCGATCTTCATCCACGCGCTCATAAATATTCTCATGCTTGTCATTATGGTTTTGTTTCAGCGCTTGAATATAAGAATGCTGAAACAGGAGAATTAATTCGTCTACCATCAGCAGCGGTAGTAATTGCTAATTTTCCAAAACCAACACAATCAAAACCTGCGCTACTTAAACATAACGATGTGACTACTTTTTTCCATGAATTTGGTCATGCGATGCATCATGTGCTGGGGGTTACGAGTCTTGCTGAATTTGCCGGAACGCACGTTAAAACTGATTTTGTAGAGTTGCCATCTCAAATGTTTGAAGAATGGATGTGGAATAAAGCAATTCTTAAACAAGTAAGCTCCCATTACAAAGATGGCAATGGTCTGCCGGATGCATTGCTTGATGCAATGATTAAACTTAAGAAGTTTGATGCGGGAATGTTTGTTCAACGACAATGTTTATTTTCATTGCTGGCACTTTCCTATTTTGGTCCGGGAGAGAAAAAAGATGTTCAACAAATTTTGAGCGATCTTTGGCGTATAACTATTCCCGAAGTGAGTTTTGAT
>CAYPYR010000019.1:0-2477 GCA_964415095.1 uncultured Pseudomonadota bacterium
TACTATCTAAAAAATAACCATCATAACTACAGCCAGTAAGTGGTTGACCGTTAGGAAAAAACATAGTGCCTAATTGGCTTCCATCTTTAAAATATGCAGTATAGCTTGTTGATTTATCACCTTGGTTTTTAGTAATAGTTGTTATCTGTCGCGTTCCTATAAATACATTATTAAAAACTTTTTTTTCCGGTTTGCCAGCTTGAATTACTGTGCTACAGGAGTGCAAAATCAATATAAGAGCCATAAACTTTTTGAGATTAATCATAGGTAATTTCTTTCGTATTGGTCTCGTGTCTTTGCTGCTGAATCGTTATAGATCTTGCTTCGCATCGTGCTCAAAATGTGCGGACTATAATTAGTAATTAATCTTCTAATTTTTTAATTCCGTTAAAAATATCTCTTATTGTGTAAAAATAGCTTTCATCTAATCCTATTTCATTAACTAATCTGGTTTCTGAAATCGGCCCATGCATAGTACATATGATGCTTTGATCAATTAAAGATAATGTAGCGCATATCTCTACTCGACTTTCAGAAAAAGCTGTATATGTTACGCATTTATCATTTGTAAATTTGCTGATTGTATGGATTTTTTGAGATTCAATAACAAGATTATTAACCGTTACTTCTTCAGTAGCTTTCATTGCAATGGTATAGAACAAAATCAATATAAGTGCCATAAACTTTTTGAGGCTAATCATAGGTAATTTCTTTCGTATTTATATCTGTAATGTAATAAACAATTATAGTATACGAATTATTGTGAAAAAATTAATCGCAAATAATCTTATTCTAGATGTATATCTTCCTGATTCTGATTTCCATTGAAAAGGATCTGTGTATTATATAGAGTTGCAAGAAGATCTAAAGTGCTTCCCTCTAAATTGTCATTAGAGTCCACGTTATTATTACTTATCCCATGTGAAAATTTTATACAGCGGGGTTTTCCAAATGCAAAGCTTGCTACAATAACATCACCGCTTGCTAATAAAGCGCTATATTTTTTGCCATCAAAATCTTCATACAGTGTAATTTGTTTTATTGTGTCATCACCGTATTGTTCATCTACATTTACCGTGTTCTTATTTATAGTGTTACTTAAATTACGATCATCGTTTATTAGTTTTCCCGCGTTTAACAATAGATGTGTCATGCAGAAGCACAATACAATGATAACTTTTTTTGAGGTAAGCATAGAAGATTCTCTGGCATTAAAGAGCATAGGACTATAAGAGTATATCGTTTCGTGATACACTACCTTTCGTATTATTCAAAATATATTAACGAGATTGGTAATAGCATGTCATTATTTCAGCGTAAACGATTATATCTTCTAGTGATAATATCGTGCATGATCAACGGGATTTCAGTCAGTGCATCAGATAAGTCATACATATCAGGCGGTATTTGCTTGGATGCGCATCCACCATTTCTAGGAGTATATATTAAGTTGGTTAATGGATTATCGCTTGAGCCTTATGAAATACAATTATTGGGAGATAAGTTAGATCGACTAAAAGTATATCTTGCAGAAGGTACCAATGTTGGATCATTCTATGCGGTAAAATTACGCAATGGTACGCTCGAGAGTATTGGTAAACTATCTGTTGATTTTTCTTCTACGGCAGATGATCTGAATAATAAAGAAATAAATGCACGGTTAAAACAGTTACATCAGAGCATGGCCCCACTTATTACACAAACTAAAGTACGAGAATTTTTTTTGCGTGCAAGTGAAAATATCAAATGCTCATCCGATATTATGAATTTGTTGGTGCAAGTGATTTATGATGAGACCGGTTTTGCGCCAACCCCATTCTCAACCAATATCAGCGATTTTTTTGATCCTGCTACATTTCAAGATGATAATATGACTGAGCATGGTATAGAGTATACTGCACGAGTGCATCAAATGCCCTATTTGCAACCGATATATGATGAAAGTAATACCTACATTCATTATCAAATCAAGCGACCATCGATACGGGAAATAATGAATTTTATTGATAACGCTCAGCAGGTGATCAAAAAACGTAATAGGTTTTTGCAAAAAAATATTAGAAACACTCTGGCTAAAAGTGTTAATGAAAAAATGCGGGAAGAAATAAAAGCGATGATTGCGCGATTGATGCCGGTACTTAAATCACCGCAAGCACAGCGCAAATATTCGTTGTATGAACATCTAATATTCTCTCAAGTACAATATGGCAATGGTGCCTTGATCTTAACGGGTATAATAACCTGTCTTATTAATGAATTATATTTTATCAATCTTTGTAATCCTGTTTTAGCAACACAATATCGGTATCTTATTAAAAAAAAGATTAAAGCGATCGGGTTGTATAAAACACTTGGTATGCTACTGCCGCAGGTAGATGTAGACGAAGAAGCGGTTACATATCGGCTGTTTCAGTCTAATGTAGAAGATTTTGCTTTAATGACAGAACAAACACTTCAGGTTTTTGAAGAGTGTGCTC
>CAYPYR010000019.1:2577-15072 GCA_964415095.1 uncultured Pseudomonadota bacterium
GTATGCACTTCGTTACCAGTACTATCTTTAGTTACTAAAAGATACGGTGATTTACACTTTGGACAGGGTGTTTCAATCACGTTCGCAAAGATTGCAAAATTACAGGTCGGATAGTTACTGCATCCCCAGAAACTGCCTTTTTTCCATCGTCGTTTCACTAGTTTACCACCATCTTGTGGACACGGCATTTCAAGTGATTCTTGATGAATATATTTACAGTCAGGATAGCCGGAACAACTTAAGAATGGTCCAAATTTGCCCATGCGCTGTACTAATTTTTTACCACACAATGGGCAGACAATATTTGATTCTTGCAGCTCACCTTGGACCAATTCAAGTGATCCATCCGGGTTGCGTACAAAGTTTGAGGTGAAGGTACAGGTTGGGAAACCTGAACAGCCAACAAATTCGCCACGTGCGCCAAAACGAATAACCAATGGTTTGCCACAAAGTGGACAAGAAAGAGAGGTTTGAATAGCTTCTTTCTTTTGTGAACTGCCACCGAATGCGAGCACATCTTTATGGAACTTTTTATAAAAATCAAACAGTACATCATTACGCTTGAGCGTACCATGTGCAATTTTATCAAGTGCTTCTTCCATATTTGCTGTGAATTGTAAGTCTACAATATCAGGCATATTTTTCTGCAGCATCTGATTGACTGATTTGCCAAGTTCAGTCGGCATAAATCGCTTTTTCTCTTTGGTAGTGTACATACGTTTTTGAATGGTAGCGAGCGTTGCTGCATAGGTACTTGGACGACCAATACCTTTTTGTTCCATTTCTTTTACCAAACTTGCTTCGGTAAAACGAGGAGGTGGTTGCGTAAAATGTTGCTTGCTCTCAACTTTTTGCAAAGGCAGCGCCATATTTTTTTCAACGCCTGCAGGAATCTTAATGACGTTTTTATCTTCTTCATCCTGCTCTTCATCACGATAGACTTTGAGAAATCCGTCAAATAATAGCGTAGAGCCGGTAACACGGAAAAGATATTTACCACCTAGAATGGAAATTTGTTGCTGGGCAAATTCAGCCGGTGTCATCTGGCAGGCAACAAACCGTTTCCAGATCAATGCATATAATCTTGATTCATCCGATGATAAGTAATTTGCAACAAACTCAGGTGTTAAGGTAACATCAATCGGGCGTATTGCTTCGTGGGCATCTTGGCCGGTTCCTTTAGCATAGACATTTGTTTTCTTCGGCAAATATTTTTCGCCATAGGTATCTTGAATAAATCCGCGACCTGCTTTTATAGCAGTATCAGAGAGGCGCAGCGAATCAGAACGCATGTAGGTAATAAGTGCCTGGGGATTATTTTTATCTTGCAGTGGCAAACCTTCATAAAGACGCTGAGCAATCGTCATAGTTTTATCAACCGAAAAACCAAGTTGATTAAACGCAGCTTGTTGCAACGTACTGGTCATGAACGGTGGCACCGGATTTTTAAGGCGCTTCTTTTCGGTAATATCCGATACTGCATACGTTTCTTTTTTAGCAGCAGCAAGTACGGCATCAGCTTCTTCTTTGTTCTTAAGTTTGATTGCTTTATTATTGATACGTGCAAGTTCAGCAACTAACGTAGACCGTTTTACCCCAAAGGTACCATGAATAGACCAGGATTCTTGCGGCTTGAAATTAAGAATTTCTTCTTCGCGATCGCACACAAGACGCAGGGCTGCCGATTGAACGCGACCAGCAGAAAGTCCTTTTTTAATTTTTTTCCATAAAATAGGTGAAACTTCATAGCCAACCCAGCGATCAAGTGCTCGCCGTGCCTGCTGTGCATGGACTTTTTTCATATCAACGTGTGACTTTTGCTCAATTGCTTCAGTCACGGCAGGTTTGGTAATTTCATTAAACGTAATACGATAAATTTTTGCTTTATCCGGCATCTGATGGGCTATCTCTTCCCCAATATGCCAGGCAATAATCTCACCTTCACGATCAGGATCGGAGGCAAGATATACTTCACTGACCCCTTTAGCGGCGCGACAAATTTCTTGAATAACTTTTTCTTTATCATTGAGTGGCACGTATTCAAACGCGATATCATGCTTCTTTTCATCAATGGTGATACCGAGTTTCCGCGCAGGGAGATCTTTGACGTGACCAAAGGTAGATTTGATTACAAACTCAGGACCCAAAAATTTGGATATGGTCTTAATCTTTGCGGGAGATTCTACTATTAATAATTTTGATGCTTTACTCATTATTGTTCTTTGTGCCCTTAAAGGTGGGGGGTAAATACCCAGTTATCGCGTATTTATAACATCTTGCGCGTCTATTCTTATTTGTCAAGCTTAAAAGCATTTTCTTTAATATTATCATACTCGGGAAATTTTCTGAATGTCAATGCTTTCTGGTCAAATAGACGAAAAGTGATAGTCTGAAATTAGTACGAATCACTGTGATAGGGAAATTTTTGCTTTTTACTATAAAAATGCCTACAATACCTTGTGGTAGCCTCTTGCAAAAGGTACCATATATATAATATGCAAGCCCCGGAGATTTCTCATATGTTTGCTCACTTATTTTCCCGTTGGAGCATAGCGGTTCAATTGTTAAAACCGCAAAATTTTAAACTTTTCTTGCTGGTTGCGCTTAATACTGCTCGGCGTGCATTAGTATTACTTGGCGGTTACTTTTGGTGGTTGTATGCACTCATGGTACTGATGACGCTTATAGCGCATCATGTTGCGGTATCGCCACTTGCTATACTAATACATTTTATAATCTTTTTAGTGACCTTGCTTGCAGTTCGTACGTCGACTGAACCAAAAGACTTCAATTATTTTATGAGTTATCTTCTTTCCCTACGTACAGTAGCATTGTTTCTTTTATGGTTAAGCGCCTTTAGCTTGTACTGTGGAGGAATCATCGTTTATTCCTGTAGCGCCTTATCAATGTGTGCTCTGGGATTATACCTTCTCTGGTTTATCTCATTGTTTTTTTTACCCTACATTTCGCTTTGTGCGTTTTTTTTGCTTGATGATGCACTATCTCCTCGTGCCCTCTACAATGCACTTTATCGAAGCCTGCTATTTATTATTAATTTTATGCCAATTTGTTTTGTGTTTGGTGTGATAGGTGCGTGGGCCTACCAATTTTTAGGTTTGCATACGGTTATTCCCTATGCATTCAATTTTGCACATCATACGTTTTTAACATCACTTGGTGAATGGTTATGGATAATATTGATGGTTAGCTTTCGCGAAATCATTAAAATATTTTTTTTATCGTGCATGTGTATGTTGTATGTAAAAATGAAGCATGATAATTACAATCTCTTCTTTCCAAGAAAGTAACTACGTATGATTTTTTCACTACCTCTTTTTTCCTATGTTCGGTTTTTTTCAATTATTATGGCAATTGATTTTATGGTCATGATGATTGCAGGAATGTTTGATATATTACCGACGGCAGATGTTGCGACGACGAGTAATCTATATTTTTTGATAGTTACTTTCGTAACAATCATTCTACATGCGTTATATCGCATGGGATTTATTCTTGCGTTGCGCACTACTGCTCCTAAGGATTGCCAGTTGATGCCAATATCCTCTGGTCTACTACGCATACTCATCTTCAATCTTTATTTTCAAGCGATGTTTTTTTTCTTCATAATGATCGTTGCTTTGATGGGAATTACAGCGGGAATAACCAATCCGGTACTGTATTGGGTAGTAATGCGAGCACTTCAGTACATTAATTTTTTAATGTTGTTGTTCTGGCTTGATGGTGGCGTAAACTTTCGCGATTTTTGCCGTTCTTTTGAACGAGCAGTAAATCTGTTTTTCTATAATATTCATTATATGCTCGTAATTGGTGGGATAGCGTATGTACTTAATACAGTAGTACAACGAGTATTTGGCATTATGCCGGATATAGCTTTTGGCATGGTATTAGTTGAACGTTTTTCAGTATTAACAAATTTTTTTATTAAGCATGGAGTATTAATACTCGATTTAATACCGCTCATTTTATTGTTTGTCTTGTATCTATATAAAAAAGATGAAGAATATACAACCTTTATTTTTTAAGAGGTGCATATGACTCCTACATCATTCATCAATGTTTTCACCAGATGGATTTTATGGGGAATAATTTTATTAGTGGCCTCGCCCCTCCTGCTTGTGCTGATTCTTATGCCCCAGAATATTCGTTATCGCAATCGCGTGTATTTTTTTATTGCACGTCTTACGGCTCACTTATTACTTGCTGCTGCCGGGATACGCGTGCGTGTAGTCAATGGTGGCAGTCTACCTACCTTCCCGCACGATCCGGCGATTATCATCATGAATCATCCTTCAACATTAGATATACCGGCAATAGAAGTACTTATTGGCATGTATCCACGTATTTGGATTAGTAAAAAAGAATATGGCGATATACCACTATTTGGTTTTTTAGTACGACGGATGCATGTGCTGCTTGATCGAGAAAATCCAAGAGCAGCATTAAAATCGCTTATTACCACTTGTGAGCTTGCGCAAATAGCACCGTCGCATATACTTATTTTCCCGGAAGGGACGCGTGCTTCTGATGGCGCGCTGCAACCATTCTTATCTGGTTTTGTGATGCTTGCAAAAAAACTTAAGCGGCCAGTAATTCCCGTTGCTATTAATGGTTCATTTGAACTCATGTCAAAACAAACAAATAAGATCCGTTCAGGTGAAATATCGTTGGTGGTTGGTGAACATTTATTGCAAGCAGCGGATGAGTCTGATACGAAATTTCTGCAGCGTGTTACGCTATGGTTTAAAAATAATGTTCATGAAATACGTACATCACGTGAATAAATAGTTTTAATATAAATGGAGCAATGTATGTTCTCTATTCGTTGTGATCATTATTATTTTCTTACATTTTTAATACCCATTCTGCTTACTATCATGATATATCGATTTTGGTTTTTTGAACCAATACGTTATCGCTATTCACTTGCTGTAGCTCTGGCACCATATGCCTGTTCGAATGCCTATAAAAAAATACTTATAATGCTGCGTATCTTAGTGTTTAGCTTGTTGATTCTTTTTATTATACGTCCACAATGGGTTGATACTAGTTCAGATATCAACGTGCAGGGTATCGATATCATGCTCGCGCTCGATGTTTCTGGCAGTATGAAAAGTCCTGATGCTACGGTAACGGGACGAACTCGTATCTCGGTGGTGAAAGAAGAAGCGATGCGATTTGTTGACTTGCGGCCTAATGATGCCCTCGGTGTAGTAATTTTTGGCGAAGATGTGATGACACGATGTCCATGTACCTTAGATAAGAAAATTTTAAAAGAAGTAATTTACTATCTTGATGTTGGCTTAATCCCCTTTGATGGTACAGCGCTTAATAGTGCGCTTGCAACGTGTGTTAATCGACTGCGTAATTCATCAGCTAAAAGCAAAATTGTTATTTTGATTACTGATGGTGTGCCAATGTGTGATGAAATCTCGACCGATACCGCCATAGCACTCGCAAAAAAATACGGTATCAAAGTTTATACTATTGGTGTTGGTGGTGCTCTTGAGGGAATGCATAGCAATATGCAAGATACGATTGATATGAAATTGCTTGAATTTATTGCACAAGAGACGAATGGTCATGCATTTCGTGCTCATAATGCTACAGAACTGCGTGGCGTATATGATCGTATTAATGAACTTGAGAGGACAGAGCGATCATGTACCGTATATCATACCTATTATGAATTATTTGCCGAATTTTACGGGTTATTGTTTCTCCTGTTCTGCATAGAATATATATTACGTCTTTTTGTTTGGAAGGGAGCATTATGGTAAATTGGCAAGCTATCCATTGGGTAGGAGCTACTCGAGCGTTGTGGCTCGTACCACTAGCGCTCATTATAATAATTTTCTTTTGGTTGCGTCTGTTTCAATATAACCGTTTTTTCAACCGCTTTGTTGCACGAGAACTGGTACAAGATCTTGTATTGGGTTATTCATCATGGCGATTGTGGATAAAAGGTATAAGCATGACGCTTGCCACAATATCACTCGTCATTGCTTGTATGCAGCCGCAATGGGGCGAGGGGAAAAAAGTCATTGATCATGAAGGGCGCGATATTGTGATTGCACTTGATATCTCACGCAGTATGTTGTGCAATGATTTTAAACCTTCACGTCTTGAGTTTGCTAAAATAAAAATTGGTTCATTGCTGCAAGAACTTGCGGCAGAACGTGTTGGACTCGTGCTATTTTGTGGTGCTGCAATGGTGCAATGCCCCTTAACGGTAGATCACGGAGCCTTTCGTATGATGCTCTCACATGTTTCGGTAGAAACATTTGGCCAAGGAGCAACTGCACTCGATAAAGCACTTGCAGTTAGTGCACAATGCTTTGAAAAAGATAATCGTCGTCATTCAAAACTGATTATATTAGTTACTGATGGCGAAGATTATTCACGTAATTTAACACAAGTACAAGCAGCATTAAAAGATCAGGGCATCGCATTGCTTGCCTTAGGCGTTGCTACACGTGATGGTGCTCCCGTGCCGCGTATTAATGCCCAAGGAGATTTAATTGGCTATGAACAAGATAACAATGGCCTCGTTATCTCGCGATTGAATGAAGAATTACTGCAATCCATGGTTAATGAACTTGGTGGTTGCTATGAGCGTGCACGTTACGACGACCAAGATATTACGCAATTTGTTCGGTTCATTGCACAACGTGAACGCGAACGCTTTTCAAGTCGGCAGGTGACCTATGGCAAAGAACAGTACCCATGGTTTTTGGGTGGTGCGCTTGCCATGTTGTTACTCGAGTGGATTGTTTAATGAGGTATAATTATATGGTTCGATCCAGCATATTTGTAATGATGATGCTATTCTCTATGACGAATAGTACTGCAGAAGGTTTTTCAACTATTTGCCTCCAGGCAAAAAAAAAGTTGTACGCACTGCTCGATAATTCGTATTGTGCAGCTCAGGCATACCAGGGGCAAGATTATAAAACAGCCCAGAATGAATTGGTGCGTATCCAAGTAGAAGCACCAAAAGATCCAACCATAGAATATAATTTGGGGCTTACTTATTATCAACAAGGTGACTATGAGGCAGCAATTGCACGGTTTAACCATGGTCGCAATCTTACTTTGGATCATGAAGAAAAACTGATGCATTCGTTATTGTTCAATCTAGGAACTACCTATCTTAAATATGCACTGCATCGATTGCCGGATGATTGGCAAACAAAACAGATAGAAGAATCAGTACTCGATGCGCTCATTACATTGCTTACAAAAGCACTAGATATCTTTGATGATTTATTGTTACGTGCACCAGAGCATGAAGGAGCAAAAACAAATCGCCAGATTGCGCAAGAACTGCTGCAGGCATTATTAGAGAAACGTATGCAACAAAAGCAGCAGCAAGAAGAAAAAAAAGATGATAAGCCGGAGCAAGAGGAATCAGACCACAATAAACAGAACGATCAGAAGCAAGATCAAAATCAACAGCAAAATGAGCAAGGTGATCAGCAATCTGATTCTGGAAATAACAAACAAGATGGCTCAAACGATCAAAAGCAAGGCTCTGATCAAGAACAGCAGCAACAAGGTTCTGATCAAAGCAAAGAAAAAAATCAGCGTGGTCAAGATGGCAACCAGCAATCTGATCAAGAATCAGGTAATGAACCTGGCCAACAGGAAAAGAACGATCAAGCGGGCGATCAAGAAAAAAATGGTCAGCAACAAGAGTCGGGCACTGAGGAACAATCAGGATCTGATGGTCAAAAAAAACAAGATGCATTAAAAGATAATCAAGATCATGCGGGAGAACAGGACAAGAAAACTGGTGAAGATAGCGCATCACCCGAATCAGGCGATGCTCAATCTTCTCGCAAGCAAGATTGGTCATCCGTAAAAAAAGAAGATGCGGCTCGAGATACTGACGGAGCAGATAAGAAAGAACAAGAGCAATCACAAGAAAATACCGGATCATCAGAATCAGTCGACACGAGTGAAGATGTAGTTGATGAGAACTATCAGAGTGCTGCTGGTAATCAAGACAAAAACGACAACGAGCAAAAAGCTCTACGCGCGATGTCGGGAAATCAGAAAAGTGAAAATGCCCCTGATCCTGAAATGCGCCGCATTAACATGATTCTTGATACGCTTGCAGCCCGTGAAAATGAGTTACAAAAAGAGTTTATTCGTTATCGCACCTCAAATAATCAGATGAGAGCGCGTGAACATAATTGGTAAATATATTCGGGAGCACTGATTATGAAAAAAATAATT
The DNA here is from genome assembly GCA_964415095.1 of uncultured Pseudomonadota bacterium. Lineage (GTDB taxonomy): Bacteria > Babelota > Babeliae > Babelales > UBA12411 > CAYPYR01. The sequence goes on from CAYPYR010000019.1 coordinate 10,837, forward strand.
ATTATTGGATTAATAACGTATAGTTTTGTAACCAATCTTGTGCTTGCTCAAGGTCAAATCAGATTAAGCATCGAGAATCATCAGGCAAAAAATAGTTCTTTGCAAGGTCATGAAATATACGAAGTTGCGCTTGGCAGACCATTTCAGTTGAATGTTGAACTGATTGATATAGAGCATGATGCGCGTGATTTAGTAGTAAAAGGCATCGAGCAATTTCAGCAAGTAGGTAGTCAAAACTCATCATTTCAGGTTTCATTTTTAAATGGCAATAATCAATCACGCAAGCAAGTATTTACCTATTCATTGATGCCGAAGCATCATGCAACGATACGTTTGGGCCCAGCGTATTTTAAACGTGGCAACATACAAAATAGATTAACTTCAAATATTTTAGAAATTACGACGGTCGATGGACCTAAAAAAGATATTAATGCAGAACTGAGCATTCAAAGTACTAAGCTCGTTGTGGGTGAGGCGCAGCCAATAACAGTACGTTTAATTTCAGCTGAACGAATTCATAATGTGCGATTGATGAAAATTCCGGAAGTAAAATCTTGTTTATTTAGAAAGATGGGAGATTTTCGCACAACAAGTCTTGTGCGTCAGGGAAAACGTTATCAAGTAATCGAAATAGATTATCTTTTTACGCCACTTGTTGAAGGATCAGTAGTAATAGATCCATTTGTGTGGTTAATTGCCATGCCATCAGGACAAAATACGCATCCATTCTTGAATAGTGGCTTATTTCAATTTTTTGCACAATCATTTGAGGAAGAAGAAGTAGCGACAAAACCGGTGACTATTACGGTTAACGCATTGCCACCATCAAATGTTTCAATAAACGGCGTTGGCGACTTTAATTCATTTACTATGCACTTATCACGAAACAAGGCAACGGTTGGTGAACTTATTACGCTGACCATGGAAATTACTGGTAATGGTAATGTTGATTATATCACCGCGCCAACACTCGATATGCCGCAGGGGATACGTACATTTGAGCCGACCAGTTTGGGTGACATGAAGATAGAGGGTGGCAAACTCATGGGTACAAAAAAGATTGAAACGATGTTTCGTGCAGATCTTCCCGGTACTTTCCAGATTCCGCAAACAACGTTTACCTATTTTGATACGATCTCGCGTTCGTACAAAGCACTCTCGTCCGGACCACTATCGCTAACCATAGAAGAAAACGTAATGAATCCTGCGTATAAAGCGCCAGACAAGAATGAGCAGGAACGTGAGCCATCCACCATAATCTATTCGTCAGACGAGTTGCTTGCACTGCAAACAATGCCACTTAATAATTTTTCGGCGCGATCGCGTGCAATGCCCTGGAGCATCTTTTGGGTATTAGTGTTTTTTTTGAGTGGTGTTTGCTCGTTATCATATTATTATTGGATGATAAAAGCATGGTTATTACATCGCTATCTTAAGCATAGAATGAGCAAAGCCTCTATACTGAAAATCATTCAATCGCTCTCGATTGAACAAATTGGTTTGTTATATACCTATATTATCGAATTTTACGCATCACAATTAAATATATCACGTGAACACGCAACCGAAGATGTAATTATAGCGTTTCTAAGTGCACGCAATTGGTCACAGAACGAGATTGCCCAGTTTGCACTATTTCTTACTAAGTGCGCTGCATTACGCTACACCACGTACGGTAATGTTCATGATTTTGAACAAATAAAAGCACAAGCTCTGTCTTGGATTTCAAAATTTTAAGGAAGCGATGATGCATATTTTTATAATAACTTTTTGCATATTGATAAGCGTAGTCAATCTAAAAGCAGAAAATAATCTAACCTATTTTGATCAAGCAACGCAGGCATTAACGCACAAAGAATATGCAGCAGCAAAAGAATTGTATACGAAATGTTTAGGCAATGATGCTGCTGTTTGGTTCAATCTTGGCGTGATTTCTGTGCAAGAAAATGATTATGCTCGTGCAAAATTATATTTTTTACGAGCTGAGCGAGATTGGCCAGCAACTAGTTCACGAACAAAGCTGCTTGATGCACTAACGATCGTAGAACAAAAACTTCTGGGATTACCGATGAATCATGAGAGTTCATGGCTAAGTCGCGCTTTTTTGTATAGTACATCTATTTTTCATAGCTTTTCACTATTCTTTTTCCAGCTGTTCTTTTTGGTTCTGTTGCTTATGATAGCGGGATATCTTGGTTACCGTCGTTTTAGGGCAAAAAAAACAAGTTTTCGCCTGATAATGGGGCTTTTTGTGCTTGGAATGCTTTGTGGTATACTACTAATATCACGTTATTATGCCGTTGCAAGACCAGCTGCCGTAGTAATTGCTCAAGGGTTGTTATATTGTGGCCCGGGAGATTATGCAAGTATTGGAGAGCTACGATTAGGTGATGTGATACAAGTTTTAGAAAAAGAAGGTAAGTACGTAAAGATAGGGACAAGTTTGGGATCTGGTTGGGTTGAGGCACCAACAATAGAACTGATTTGAGGGGATTTATGCATAAAGCATATAAGGGACATCTAGAAAATATCTTGTTATTAACTATAGTAGGTAGTGGATTGCTAGTAGTAACTGGTTGCGGTAAACGTCAAACGCGCGGTGCTATTGGTGGTGCAGCAGCTGGCGCATTAGTCGGAGATATAACGTCGCGGAGCCCACTTCTAGGAGCTGCTATCGGCGGATTAGTTGGCAGTGCGATTGGTGCTTCAAAAGATCAAAAAGTAGAGCGTCGACGACATGCCGTTCATATTCGATCATTACAAATACAAAATAAGCGGTTATCAGAAAAATGGTGCAATTCCTGTGGTACCTCGGTATATCTTCCTGCTGCTCAGAGTTGTTCACAATGTGGCGATCAACTGATTATCGAAAAATATTGTGCTATGTGTCGACGAATATTTGCTCCTAACTGCAAATATAACTATTGTCCATATTGCAAAGAAGGTATTTATTTGGCGGGGCGATAAAGTTGCCTTGTTTTGCCAAATTTGCAGGTGAAACACCAAAACTATTTTGTTGATATCCCTGACTTCCGTACACTTAAACCTGAGTGTTAGGATCATGCCAATCGTTGTGCACGGTCATACCGCTTGGGGGTCTTTCAGTATGCTGATAATTAAGGGAGTGCGGGATGTCATCACAAAATAAATTTAAGACATTGATTGTAGCAACCGGTTTATTCATTGGTACGTGTGTTATGATTGGTTGTACGCGCAAAGAAAAAACAATTTCAGGAACATTAATTGGTGCTGGTAGTGGTGCCCTTGTTGGTGGTCTTGCTGGTGGACCAGTTGGTGCTGGTATCGGTGCTGGTGTTGGTGCTGTTGGTGGTGCCGGCATTGGTTACAGCTTAGGCAACGACTAATAGCCTAATTTTTAAATAAATCTCAGGCCGGGATAGAGTTTTTCTATCCCGGCCTTTGTGTTTTTATGCGTTGTATTATACTATTAAGCTATACCTAATTAGAATGCGATATTTTAGAGATAAATGGGGATTTTCTGGTGAATTCATTACTTTCTGTTGATAACCTTCACGTTAATGTTGATCAAACTTCAATTCTTAAAGGATTGTCGCTGTGCATAAACCCTGGCGAGTTTCACGCTATCATGGGGCCAAATGGCTCCGGTAAAAGTACCTTTGCCTACACATTAATGGGACATCCTAATTACACTATTACTGATGGCTGTATGCTGTTTAATGGTGAAGCAATTAATGAGTTATCACCTGATAAACGTGCTAAAAAGGGAATGTTTTTAGCATTTCAATATCCTTTAGAGATAGAAGGAGTACGATTTATCGATTTTCTCCGTCAATCATACAATGCCCGATGGGGTGGCACCGATCGTCAACTTGGTATGCGTGCTTTTCAAGAACGTGTTGCCCAAAAGATGGCGCTTTTAGAAATTAATCCTGACTTTGTTGAACGTTCGCTTAACTATGGTTTTTCTGGTGGCGAGAAGAAGCGTGCAGAAATATTACAGCTTGCGGTACTCGAACCATCGCTCGTTATCTTAGATGAGATTGATTCTGGACTTGATATTGATGCGCTGCGCATTGTTTGTAGTGGTATTAATGCAATTCGTACAGCTAATCCAATAATCAGCTTTGTCGTGATTACGCATTATCAACGTATTCTTAATTACCTACAACCTGATCATGTGCATGTTATGCAAGAAGGTCGTATTGTACAATCGGGTGATTATCAACTTGCGCATATGCTTGAAAAACAGGGATA
>CAYPYR010000019.1:15172-17073 GCA_964415095.1 uncultured Pseudomonadota bacterium
TGATATTGATAATCCGGTCGCTTAATTATGATAGTTTTTAATGCAAGACCTCGTGCAGAGATATGTTCAATTTGTTCTAAAATTCGTTGTGCTCGTGATCGCATGCCACGGCAATATTTTGATGCAAGGATCACATAACGACGACTATCATTAAGTCGGTCCAATTCAAAATCAAGATCGTGCACAAATCGTGCAAGATTATAACGCTCTCCCGTATATTTTGATTTCCAAACGCCACGACTTGCAGCATCGATTGCTTGATGCAATGCAATATGATCATAACTTGCAGCATGTAGAAGAGATTCTGCTGTTGGCCAGATCTCGGTAGCCCAACGACAATTGAGTCGATCTGCATCAGAAAATGGAAATAAAATACTATCTTTCCAATATGATTCATTACGCAACAGAACTGATGCTTTCAATATTTTATAGGCAATATAGGGATAGATTGGTGTGAGTGCTGCATTGATAGCACAATTACCTATTGTAGAGGCAAAACTATTATTATTGGTTTTTTGATTGTTTTCTTGGGCAATTATATTTGATATCCCGAAAAGTACGGTAATATTTGCTATAAACGTTATGGTACGACAAAAAGACATATATTTTCTTTCAAATTAGTTACTGTTTCAAAAATTACGGATTTATCGTAGTAAAGACTACGTAAACTGTCAAACGAGAGCGAAGCCCGCAATGATAACCTGCTTGACAGGGTAAAATTACTATTTATTGATATTTCTAATAGAAATAATGTATATTAAAATTAAGTAAACAATAGGTTTTTATGAAGTCCGGGTCTATTTCTATACCTTAAGGGTCTATAGTATGAAGCACATAAAATATTCGCTATTTATAGCAATGGTGGCTTTTTTTATGAGTACACCAACTCAGGTTACCTCTTTTTCGCTGATAGAAAGTGCTGAAAAAGCAGCTGCTCTTGTGTATGACACCGTTGCAGAATATGCAAAAGAGTTAGTGGATCTTTTAAAACCATATAGTAGCAAACCTGAAAATGAATTGTTATCGAGTAGTAAAAGCTTTTTTCAAGATACCTATAAAGGTGTTAAGAAATCTGGTAGAAATTTCTGTTTAGATATAGGTATTTCTGAACCGACATTATTGGAACAACTTTCTCGTAAAGTTGATGATTTAGTTATTGCTTTTAAAAAAGCATTAAATATATAAATAAGGAGAGTAGAATGAAAATTTTTAAAAACATAATGTTAATTTTTACAATATTTATCGGGGCTAGTTCCATAAACCTATTGTCTCTTGGACAACGTTTAGAACGGCTTGCTGAAGAAACAGAAGAAGCTGCAACTAAATATGCTGAGGAAACAGCAACAAGGACAAGTTCAAAAATAGCTGCATTTATTTCTGAATTTGTAGACAAGATTTTGGCTATATTTCGTGATTTATCGGGTAAATCAGGTGTAGAACTTGCCCAGCTTGAAGAAGAAGCGCTTCCAGTAATAAAAACATTGGCGGAAGAGATTGTTGATACCGAAATATCTAAAATTGGAAAGCTTCCAACTGCAAAACCTACTATAGAAACCACGGAACGCAGAGAGATAGTGTTTATTAAGCTTGAAGATGTATTTGATATATATGGAGTAAACCCTACGCTTCCGGCAAATCGGAAAATAGTCGAGGAACGGACTGAAAAAGCGGTCGAAGAGTTAATTACTAAAATTGACGATTTAGAAGGTACCGCAACTACTACATTCTATTTTTAAAAAATAGATATTGATTAAATAAATGCCAAAAAGCTCCAGGTAAATCTGGGGCTTTTTGCTTGATAGCCCTTATTTTGCTATACTTATCTCATAAATAACTAAAACCTCAGCTAGCATTTTAGGCGTTTGCATGTCACAAGATCCATTAGACGGTATAGATAGTTC